>JBPCVS010000001.1:0-7438 GCA_051010295.1 Parvibaculales bacterium
AAGGCCGCGAAAAGCCAGATTATACGGCCGCCGTTGACCTGCTTACCCGCACCGCCATTAAAGAAATGGTGTTGCCATCGCTGTTGCCCGTCTTGTCACCGATTGTGTTGTATTTCGCGGTTGAGCAAATTGCCAATCGCTCGGCGGCCTTTTCGGCACTGGGTGCAATGTTGCTAGGCGTTATCATCACTGGGCTGTTTGTTGCTTTGTCAATGACTGCTGGCGGTGGCGCGTGGGATAATGCCAAAAAATATATTGAAGATGGTAATCATGGCGGCAAAGGTTCGGAAGCACATAAAGCGGCTATTACTGGCGATACAGTAGGCGACCCCTATAAGGATACGGCGGGCCCTGCAGTTAATCCGATGATTAAAATCACCAATATCGTAGCACTGCTGATGCTGGCGGTTCTAGCGCATTAATTTTTATCTTTCACTTGCGCCTTCAAGTCGTCCGAGATTGCCAAAAATTTGGCCAATAACAGAAAGCTCTTGCCCTTGGGTTTGGGTAACGCGTTGCACGATTGGCACAATAATGCCGTCTTCTAAGGCATAAACTGCGTAATCTGATGCGACATTTTCAGTATCAAAATAAACCGCCAATATCTTGCGGTCTAATTCAACTGGGCGGCGATAGCTTTCGGTGATGGTGCGGCTATAAATATAATAAATTGCATTGATGCCAAGTGTAGAACTGGTGGTGGGCGAGCCTAATTGCGTGATAAGGCCATCGCGGGTTGTTTCGCCACGTTCAATAGTGGGAAGTGTGCTTTCGTTAAAATGGTAGCCGCGTGTGTTAATAATGGGCGTGCAAGCAAGAATCTGCCCGCCTAAAACGCAAGCCATAAAAAGCTTTACCAGTTGGCCTTTTGTTGCATTATTTATTGTATAATCATTTGCCATCTATATAGCCCCACTTTATATTTGCCCTACCTGCACATTTCTATGATTTGCGTAAAGAATGCTTTATAAGGTTGCAACAAAAAAGTTAAGTTTTGGACAAGTTAAGTTTCAGAAAAGGTGTGGCCAATGAAATTATTTGGGAAGTTATTTAGTTTTTTTCTGCCAAACCCTAGCACGCTTGATGCGCAAGCCGCCTATGCTGGCATTATGCAGCAAGCACGTGCGCCACAACTTTATGGTGCGCACGGCGCGCCTGACAATTTTGATGGCCGATTTGATATACTGGCTTTGCATATTCATTTTGTATTGCGCCGCCTGCGTACGCAGGCTTCTCGCCAGCCCCCCGATGCGGCATTTGATGCCGCGTTTGGCCAAGCTCTATTTGATACATTTTTTGCCGATATGGACCAAGCCATGCGTGAAAGTGGGGTGGGTGATTTGGGCGTTAGTAAAAAAATTCGCAAAATGGCGCAGGCTTTTTATGGCCGCGCACAGGCCTATGATATTGCGCTAGATAATGCCTCTGATAATACAATGGATAATGCCCCCACGCTTAAAGATATTTTGGCGCGTAATTTATTCCCCGATGCAGTGGCAGAGCATGATATGGCGGTTACTTATCTGGCGGCTTATGCTTTGCGGCTGGAGGCTTATCTTTGCGAGACGGTTTTAGAAAATATTATAAAGGGGCGCGCTTTTCCGGCCGCTCATATTTTTCCGCCCGATATTTTAGACGCTTGATAATTGTGCCGAATGGGGGCATGGTTTATAGCTTAAATAGGCCAATAAAACATAAAAGGTGTTGGGTGACACAATCAATAATTTCTGTTGATGGCATGGGGGGCGATTTTGGCCCTAAGGTGACGATTCCTGCGTTGGCTGAGGCACATATAAAACATCCGCAGGTGCGGTTTTTATTGTTTGGCGATGAGGCGAAACTACATAAATATCTGGCGGAATATCCCGCCTTGCAAGATGGCGTAGAGGTGCGCCATTGTGAAATTACGGTGGCAATGGATGAAAAGTTAAGCGTGGCGTTGCGGCAGAAGCGTAAAGAATCCAGCATGTGGTGCGCCATTGAAGCGGTTAAAAATGGCCAAGCCCAAGCCTGCTTATCGGCTGGCAATACTGGGGCTTTAATGGCGATGTCAAAAATTATTTTGCGCACCCATATTGGCATTGAGCGGCCAGCCATTGCCGCCATTTGGCCAACTTTGCGCGGGCGGTCGGTTATGCTAGATGCGGGCGCGAATATTGGCGGCACGGCGGCGCAATATGTTCAATTTGCGGTGATGGGCGCAACCTATGCGCGGATTATTCTTAATTTGCCCAATCCACGCATTGGGCTTCTCAATATCGGGGTAGAAAATATCAAAGGCACCGAAGACCTGCGCGAAGCGGCTGATTTATTGGCTCGTTCATCGTTAAATTTTGTTGGGTTTATTGAAGGCAATGGCATTGGGCGGGGTGATGCCGATGTTATTGTAACCGATGGTTTTACGGGCAATGTGGCACTCAAAACTGCCGAAGGCACTGCCGTGCAAATATCCAACTATCTGCGCGAAGCCATGAGCAGTTCGCTTATATCGCGGCTGGGTTATCTTTTTGCCTCTCGTGCATTGGCCACATTGAAACAACGCATGGACCCCAATAGTGCCAATGGCGGCATGTTTTTAGGCTTAAATGGAAGTGTTGTTAAAAGCCATGGCGGTGCCAATCGTGCCAGTTTTGAGGCCGCTATTGAGGTGGCTATTGAAGTGGCGCAAGCCAATATGGCCGACACCATTGCCGACGATATGATGACGATGCAGCAATTATTGGATTCAACAGTCACCACAACATCAATTGAAGCATTGGGAATGGAGTAAAAGCTATGCGCCGCGCTACGATTATTGGAGTTGGAAGCTATCTGCCAAAAAAAATTATCAGTAATGCTGACTTAGAAAAAACTTTGGACACCAGCAATGAATGGATTGTTACGCGCTCAGGGATTCATAATCGCCATCAAGCAGCCAAAGGCGAAACCACTTCTGATTTGGCTACGGCGGCAGCCCATAGCGCGTTGGCTGATGCCGCTTTGCAGATTGATGATATTGACCTTATCGTTGTGGCGACAACCACCCCAGATTTAACTTTTCCAGCGACTGCCGCCTTGGTGCAAAAAAAACTTGGTATGCGGCATGGCGCGGCTTTTGATGTGCAAGCGGTATGTAGCGGCTTTGTATATGGGCTAGGGGTTGTGGCTTCATTGCTAGAAACCAGACAAGCCGAGCGGGCTTTATTTATTGGCGCAGAAACAATGACGCGGCTGTTGGATTGGAATGACCGTAGCACGGCGGTGCTGTTTGGTGATGGTGCAGGGGCGGTGATTGTTGAAGCGCGAGATGTAACGCCAGACGCACCGCATATTATTAGTAGCTATTTGCGTAGTGATGGGCAGTTGTCGGATATTCTTTATGTTGATGGCGGGGTGTCAACCAACCAGATAACTGGACATTTAACCATGCAGGGGCGCGAAGTTTTTCGCCATGCTGTCGCCAATATCTCTGATGCCATTTTGAGTTTGTTGCAACAAAGTGATTACAAAATTGAAGATGTTGATTGGTTTGTGCCACACCAAGCCAATAAACGTATCATTGATGCGGTGGCAAAAAAGGCAGGCTTACCAGAGGGAAAAACCATTGTGACCATTGAAAATCATGCCAACACATCAGCCGCCTCTATTCCACTGGCTTTGCATGCTGGCGTGCAAGATGGCCGTATTCAATCGGGGCATTTGGTGTTAACCGAAGCCATGGGTGGCGGCTTGGGGTGGGGGGCAAATTTAATTCGCTGGGCGTAAAGACCTCAATCGGCACGATTTTTTGTTGCACAAAGCCGCGCCCTTTGCTTAACTTGTTTTTGAAAAGGGGACTCTTCCATGAATAATAAAACAATCACGAGGGCAGATTTAAGCGAAGCCGTATTTAATGAAATTGGGCTCTCGCACACCGAATCGGCACAGCTTGTTGAAAGCGTGTTGCATGAAATTTCCAACGCTCTTGTGGCTGGCGAAACAGTTAAATTATCATCTTTTGGCTCATTTTCTGTCAGGCAAAAAAACGCTCGCATTGGGCGCAATCCCAAAACTGGTGAAGAGGTACAAATTAGCCCACGGCGCGTGCTGACTTTTCGTGCCAGCCATGTTTTGAAAGACAAAATAAACGCTATGGCTGGGGTTAATTAATGAGTGGAAGTAAATCTGAAGCCGCTTATAAAACCATCAGCGAAGTCGCCAATAATGTGCAAGTGCAACCGCATGTGTTGCGCTTTTGGGAAAGCAAATTTGAACAAATACAACCCCTTAAACGCACTGGCGGACGGCGATTTTATCGGCCAGAAGATGTGGCATTGATACGTGGTATTCGGCATTTACTTTATGATAAAGGGCTAACCATTAAGGGCGTTAAAAAAATTATCCGTGAACAAAATGTTGCCCATGTGCGCGCCTTAGCCGATGGCACACAGCCTGAAATGGCAGAAAAACTTGATACTGAACAGCGCAAAACCCTACAAGCGGCACGGCAAAATTTGAAACAGGCGCGCATTTTGCTCGTCGGTGAAGATGGCTAGGAAAGTTTGTCAGTTTTGCAAAAACGAAATAAAATGAATATAACATTGAATAATTGCGGAGCGTAGCGCAGTCCGGTAGCGCACTTGTCTGGGGGACAAGGGGTCGTGGGTTCAAATCCCGCCGCTCCGACCATTTTCTAATTGGGGCCTTTGCCGATATAATCTATATGAGTCAGTTACCAGAAAATCGGCATATTGCACTATGGCTATTTACATTAGCGTTTTTTGTCGCCTTGATGGTGTTGGTGGGTGGGCTTACACGGCTTACCGATAGCGGCTTGTCTATTACTGAATGGCGGCCAATCATGGGCATTATGCCGCCACTCACTGCGGCCGACTGGCAGAGTGAATTTAGCAAATATCAGCAAATCCCCGAATATCAGCGCGTTAATATGGGCATGAATTTGGCCGATTTCAAATTCATCTATTGGTGGGAATGGGCGCATCGTTTTTTGGGGCGCATTATTGGATTAATATATGCTGTGCCACTTTTAATTTTTTGGCGGCGCGGCACTTTTGCGCGGGCAAAAAATAGGTGGGTGCATCACCCATTATTGACGATGTTTGCACTTGGTGGGCTAGGTGCCGCACAAGGTTTTATGGGCTGGTATATGGTCAAAAGCGGCCTTGTGGAGCGGGTGGATGTAAGCCAATACAGGCTGGCGGCACATTTGGGGCTGGCGTTTATTATTTTCGCCTTGTGTTATTGGTTCGGGCTTTCTTATTGGCGCACCGCGAAGCAAAGAAATAGCGGACTGGCGATTTTCTCAGGCGGCATTTTGGGGATATTATTGCTGGCGCAGTCTTTGTTAGGGGCGTTGGTGGCGGGGTTGCATGCTGGGTTAAGCTATAATGATTGGCCATTTATGGATGGTGATTTGTGGCCATCGGGCTTGTTGGCGCAAAGCCCGCTTTGGCGCAATTTTTTTGAAAATCATCTGACTGTGCAGTTTAATCATCGTGTTCTGGCTTATTTGCTGGTGGTGCTGGCCGCTATACATATTTTTTACATTTTACGCGGTGCATTTTCCAGTGCGGCCAAACGCAGTGCCGTGCTATTGGCTGGGGCGGTGCTGGCACAAATTCTCTTAGGCATTTTAACGCTTATTTGGGGGATACCAATGGGGCTGGCGGTGGCACATCAGCTTGGCGCGGTGCTTGTGGTCGGGCTATGGGTTACGCATATACATTTATTGCGCTATCAATAGGTTTAGAGCGTGGTAATTATTTACCTATTTATCAAACCATTGTTTTAATTTACAGATTTGCCGATAATAAGCATTGACTTGTTTTCTTGCGCGGCTTACAAAGCGAGCAGTTTATTTGGGCTAAAATGATGATGAAAACTTATACTGCAAAGCCATCTGATATTGAGAAAAAATGGGTGCTGATTGATGCCGAAAATATGGTGGTTGGTCGGCTGGCCTCTTTTGTTGCGATGCGGTTGCGCGGCAAGCATTTGCCCAGTTTTACGCCACATATGGATTGCGGCGACAATGTTATTATTATCAATGCTGATAAGGTGAAATTTAGCGGCAATAAATTGGGTGATAAAATTTATTATCGGCATACGGGTTATCCGGGCGGCATTAAAGAGACAACACCAGCTAAAATATTGAATGGCAAAAACCCCGAGCGGGTGTTGGAGCTGGCCGTTAGACGCATGTTGCCGCGTGGTCCGTTGGCACGCAAGCAATTTAGCAATTTGAAAATTTATGCTGGCGCAGAGCATCCGCACACGGCGCAAAGCCCCGAATTGTTGGATGTTGCAACCATGAATAGAAAAAACACACGCACATAATTGGGCAAGGTTAAAGGGACCAGATAATGTCGGAAGAAACAACATTAGAAAATTTAGATGAGGCCTTAAAAGGCGCGAAAAATGCCGAAAGCACGGAGACACAGCCGCCTGCTATGGAGCCTGCTGCGGCCCCTGTTGAACTTGCTGAACCCAAAATTGATGCGCATGGGCGCGCCTATGCCACTGGCAAGCGCAAAAATGCCATTGCACGGGTTTGGCTTAAACCCGGCTCTGGAAAAATTATTGTTAATGGCCATGAAGAAGAAAGATATTTTGCGCGGCCTGTGTTGCGCATGATTGTGCGCCAGCCATTGGTGAGTGCGGCACGTGATGGCCAGTTTGATGTTGAGGCGACTGTTTCTGGCGGGGGGCTTTCGGGGCAGGCGGGTGCTGTGCGGCATGGCGTGTCTAAAGCATTAACTTATTATGAACCAGCTTTGCGCGGTGTGTTGAAAAAAGAAGGCTTTTTAACACGCGATAGCCGCGTGGTTGAGCGCAAAAAATATGGCCGTGCAAAAGCCCGTCGTAGCTTCCAATTTTCAAAACGTTAAATTATGTTTAATTATTCACAAAATTAAAAAGGGGTCATTGACCTTTTTTAATTTATGCCGTTTCTTGTGTATAAAAATAAAGGAGGATTCGATGGATACCATAATTGAAGGTTCAAATGTAACGATTCGCGAAATTATGGATTTGTTGCCGCATCGCTATCCATTTTTAATGGTGGATCGTCTGGTAGAAATTGATGGTGAGGAAACAGCGATTGGTATTAAAAACTGCACCGCCACCGAGCCATGGTTCACTGGGCATTTCCCCGACATGCCAATTTTTCCGGGTGTGCTCATTATTGAGGCTATCGCGCAAATGGCGGCTATTTTAGTGTTGCACAATGCCAAAATAAATAATCAAAAATTTAAATATGACCGCGTTTATTTGACCTCCGTTGACAGGGTGCGGTTTCGTCATCCCATTATGCCGGGCGACCAGATGCGGGTGCGGCTACAAAAACGCCGCAAACGTAATCTGACTTATAAATTTAAGGGCGAGGTTTTTGTCGGCGACACATTATGTGCCGAAGGCGAAGTCACTTCCATTAATTATGCAGAGCCGCAAGATGCCCTCC
>JBPCVS010000002.1:0-6877 GCA_051010295.1 Parvibaculales bacterium
GGGATAATATAGAAGGGGATAATATAGAAAAAGCGGTCAATTCTGAAAAAGAAATAGTGATTTCTGTCCTGACTCCCCTGAGTCCCCTGAATCCATCGACTCCATTGACTCCTGTGGTGCAAAAAGTTGAAATTCGCGCCACCCAGCGCACATGGATGCGGCTTGAAAATGCTGATGGAAAAATACTTTTTTCAAGTATCATCAAAGTTGGTGAGCGGGTTGAGTTGATAGATGCTGGAACATATATGCTTGCCACGCGAGATGCGGGTGGGCTTGAATTGGTTGTTGATGGTGAAGCGATTGGCGCGATTGGGCGGCGTGGCCAAATTTTGACTCACCGTCGCATTGTGCGTGAAGATATTTTAGCCCGACAACCCTAAAGGGTGTTAAGAGAGGTTTTATGCCAAGAGCATGGCGTTATATAGAGCGGCGAAAATGTCGGCAAATTATGGTTGGCGATGTGCCAGTGGGTGGTGATGCGCCGATTGCGGTGCAATCTATGACCAATACAAAAACCAGCAATGCGGCGGCCACCATTGCACAGATTTTGCGCCTGCAAGAAGCGGGTGTTGATATTGTGCGTGTATCTTGCCCTGATGTCGCTTCTACCAAAGCACTCAAAGAAATTGTGGCGGCGGTGGATGTGCCGATTGTGGCTGATATTCATTTTCATCATCAACGCGCCATTGAAGCTGCGCAGGCGGGGGCGGCGTGTTTGCGTATCAATCCCGGCAATATTGGCGACAAGGCGCGGGTGCGCGATGTGATTGAGGCCGCCAAAGCGCATGCATGTTCTATCCGCATTGGGGTTAATGCGGGGTCGTTAGAAAAACATTTGCTCCAACAATATGGCGAGCCATGTCCGCAGGCGATGGTGGATAGCGCGCTTTATCATGTTGCGCTGTTGGAGGAACATGGCTTTCGTGATTATAAAATATCGGTCAAAGCCTCCGATGTTTTTATGTCGGTGGCGGCCTATCAATTACTGGCCGAAACGCTTGATTGCCCCTTGCATATTGGCATCACCGAAGCGGGCGGACTGATAAGCGGCACGGTTAAATCATCTATCGGGCTTGGCAATTTGCTTTGGGCGGGCATTGGCGACACCATTCGCGTATCGCTTTCTGCCGACCCTGTAGATGAGGTTAAGGTCGGTTATGAAATGCTAAAATCATTGGGGCTGCGCCATCGTGGGGTCACCATTATATCTTGCCCATCTTGTGCGCGACAAGGTTTTGATGTGATTGCGACAGTGCGCGAATTGGAAACAAAGCTGGCACATATTACCCAGCCCATCACCTTGTCTATTATTGGCTGTGTGGTCAATGGGCCGGGTGAGGCGCGAGAAACCGATATTGGTTTTACCGGTGGTGGTGGCGATAGTGGCATGGTTTATCTGGACGGCCAACCCGACTACAAATTGCCGCATGATGAAATGATAGCGCGGCTGGTGGCACTGGTTGAACATAAAGCCCAGACATTAGAAAAATTAGAACAACAAAAAAGCCAAAGCAATAAAGGACATTAATTATGTTACCCGTTGAACGGCTTGATGCTATTTTGGCACGGGCTGAAATTTTGCAAAATGAAATGAATGGTGAGGTTGCACCAGAGCGTTTTGTTGCTTTGTCAAAAGAATTTGCCGCCATTGACCCGATTGCCCAAGCCGTGCGCGCCTATCGCAAAGCCCTGCAAGAGCAGAGCGAGTTGCAACAATTAAGCACGGGCGATGATGGAGAAATGGCTAAATTGGCGCAGGCAGAATTGGCACAGCTGGTGGTGCAATTAGCGCAGATGGAGGCAGAATTACAAATTTTATTATTGCCGAAAGATACCGCCGATGAACTCAATGTTATTTTGGAACTACGCGCTGGCACGGGCGGCGATGAGGCGGCTTTATTTGCGGGGGATTTATTCCGTATGTATGCCCGCTATGCCGATTTACAAGGCTGGAAAAGCGAAATCATCAGCCAGTCGGAGGGCGAGATTGGTGGCTATAAAGAAATTGTTGCAACTGTGCGCGGCAAAGGCGTGTTTGCACATCTCAAATTTGAAAGCGGGGTGCATCGTGTCCAACGCGTGCCAGAAACAGAAAGCAGTGGCCGTATCCATACTTCGGCGGCGACAGTTGCGGTGTTGCCCGAGCCCGAAGAGGTGGATATAAAAATTGATAATAAAGACTTACGCATTGATGTGTTTCGCGCCAGTGGGCCGGGCGGCCAATCGGTTAATACAACCGATAGTGCGGTGCGTATCACCCATTTGCCAACCGGCATTATGGTCAGCCAGCAGGATGAGAAATCGCAACATAAAAATCGTGCCAAAGCCATGCAGGTTTTACGCGCCCGCCTGTTTGAGGTGGAGCGCGAGCGTAGCGATAGCGAACGCGCCGCCGACCGCAAATCGCAAGTTGGGTCGGGGGATCGCTCAGAGCGCATCCGCACCTATAATTTTCCGCAAGGCCGCGTTACTGACCACCGCATCAATTTGACCTTGCACAAACTTGATAAAATTATTGCGGGCGATGGGCTGGAAGAGCTGGTTGACGCGCTTATCCGTGAAGACCAAACATTAAAACTGGCGGCTGATGAACCCAATAATAAGGACGCGACAAAGTGAACAGCTTTTCTATTGATGCCCGCCAGCGCGATATGTCCACCGCTTTTAAGCAAGCCGACATTGATACCGCCCAACTAGATGCGCGGGTTTTGATGCGCGGTGTAACCAAACTTAATGATTGTGAGATGATTATTATGGGCGAGCGGGCTTTAACGCCAGCCGAAATGTGCCGCGCCGATGCGTGGCAACAGGCACGTTTGGACGGCAAACCCGTGTCGCGCATTTTGGGGCGGCGTGAATTTTATGGGCTTAATCTGGTGATAGATGAAAATGTGCTGGACCCGCGCCCCGACAGCGAAATTATGGTGGATGCGGTGTTACAAAGCCCGATGCCTGAGAATATTTATGTGCTTGATATGGGCACAGGGTCGGGGGCTTTGTTGCTGGCGGTTTTGGCCAATGCGCCCAAAAGCTGGCGTGGATTGGGGCTGGATTGCAGTTTTGCGGCACTGGCGGTCGCCCAAAAAAATGCCAAATTGCTGGGATTGAATAAAAGATGTAATTTTATATGCGGTGATTGGGGGCAAAGCCTGCAACATTCTACCGCCCAATTTGATGTGATATTGGCCAATCCGCCTTATATTGCCGCGCAGGAATTGGCAGTTTTGCCAGTGGCGGTGCGCGATTATGACCCTTATGGTGCGCTATATGGCGGTTTTGATGGCTTGCGGGCCTATGCCAATTTGCTAGGCGATGCGGCACATTTGTTAAAACCCGATGGCATGGTGCTGTTGGAGATTGGCAACAAACAAGCGGCCTGTGTGCAGGCTTTAATGCAACAGGCGGGGTTGCGGCCTGTGCGCCTATTGCCCGATTTGGCAGGGCGTGACCGCGTGGTGATTGGAGTGCAGAAAATGCAAAAAAAGCAAAAAAGGGTTTGAATTATTTTTTTAATGCGTCTAGGCTTATCTTGTTTGGAACGTGACACATGAAAACGTTCCTCTCTTTCAAATTATATTTGGTGATGGCGCGAGCGTGCTAGAGCTGTTGGATTATGAAAGAAGTAAAGTAAATTTAATGATAAATCTGGCTACGCAAGTAGTCGTAACAAAGAATCAGGACATATTATGAAAAGGTCTCGTGGGCGAGGTCGCCGACCACAAAATGCTGGCAATCGCAGTTATGACAGCAATGGCCCAGATGTGCGTGTGCGTGGCACAGCATTTCAATTACACGAAAAATATATGACACTGGCACGTGATGCCATGTCATCTGGCGATCGCGTGGTTGCAGAAAATTATCAGCAACATGCCGAGCATTATTTCCGCATTTTGCAAACGATGTCGCCCAACCTGCCGACCAATGCGGCCAGCCCAGCTAGTGGGGGAAGTGGGGGAAGCACGGCAGAAAATGGTGATGTTGGTGTGCCGCCCGCCAGTGATACTTCTGCTTCTGATAAACCAAATGGGACGGATAAAAATAATACAGGTGCTGAAAACACTGCTAAAGCGACACCATCGGATGGCGATGCCCCGAATGCAAATGGTGTTGCGGCACAATCAGAAAAGCCCACCCAAAAATCGAGACGGCGCGGCCCACTGGCCACTGATGACACATCTTCTGATACTGATACTGATTCCGATTCTGATACGAGTGAAACTGCTTCCAAATAGCCATTAAAAGCGCGTTTTTTATTTTAGTCACCCCCTTGCGACACGGCATATTCTTTCCCATATCTTGCTTAGGCAAGGAGTATGCAAATGAATGTGGAAAAATATACCGACCGCGTTAAGCAAGTGATACAATCCGCGCAGAGTGCGGCATTGGCGGCCAATCATGCACGGCTTGAGCCCGTGCATATATTGTCGGCCATGTTGTCGCAAAGTGATGCGCTGGCACGTAATTTGATTGTTGCCGCAGGTGGCCAAACAGACAATATACAAAAGGCGGTGGGCGACTCTATCACCAAATTGCCAGATGTTTCGGGCAGTAATGTGCAACTGACAATGGCACCGCAAAGCGCGAAAATGTTGGCACGTGCCGAGCAGATTGCTGATAAAGCTGGTGATGCTTTTGTGTCGCTGGAAAGATTGTTACAAGCGGTGCTGGCGGGCAAAGATGATGCCGCGCAAATTTTGGCCGATGGCGGCGTGGATGATAAAGCACTGGCGGCGGCGATTGAGCAGCTGCGGCAAGGCCGCGTGGCTGATAATGCGGAGGCTGAAGAGCAATATGAAGCGTTGGAAAAATATGCCCGCGATGTAACCGCCGATGCCCAAGCTGGCAAGCTTGACCCGGTGATTGGCCGTGATGATGAAATCCGCCGCACCATGCAAGTATTGTCGCGGCGCACAAAAAATAATCCAGTGCTGATTGGCGAGCCGGGCGTTGGCAAAACCGCCATTGTGGAAGGGCTTGCGCTGCGCATTATTGATGGCGATGTGCCAGAAAGTTTGCACAATAAAAAATTGCTATCGCTGGATATGGGCGCGTTGATTGCGGGGGCGAAATTTCGGGGCGAATTTGAAGAACGTCTAAAATCTGTGTTGCAGGAAGTCACGCAAGCGGCTGGCGAGATTATTTTATTTATTGATGAAATGCACACGCTGGTTGGGGCAGGTGCTGCCGATGGCGCGATGGATGCGTCCAACCTGCTTAAACCCGCTTTGGCGCGGGGCGAGCTGCATTGCGTGGGCGCGACCACTTTGGATGAATATCGCAAACATGTTGAAAAAGACGCGGCTTTGGCGCGCCGTTTTCAGCCCGTGATGGTGGAAGAGCCCAATGTTGAAGACACGATTTCTATTTTGCGTGGGCTGAAAGAAAAATATGAGCTGCATCACGGGGTGCGCGTTTCTGATAGCGCGATTGTGGCGGCGGCGCGCTTGTCGCACCGCTATATTAGCGATCGGTTTTTGCCTGATAAAGCCATTGATTTGGTGGATGAGGCGGCCAGCCGTTTGCGGATGCAAATTGATAGCAAGCCAGAAGAATTGGACGAGCTTGAACGGCGCGTGATTCAATTAAAAATTGAGCGCGAAGCCTTGAAAAAAGAAAGCGATAAAGCCTCTGCCGACCGCTTGTTAAAATTGGAAGTTGAGCTGGCCGAGCTGGAGCAGAGCCTTGCTAGTTTGATGGCCACATGGCAGGCCGAAAAAGGCAAATTGGCCGATAGCCAAAAATTAAAAGAGCAGTTGGAAAATGCACGGCTGGAATTGGAGCAAGTGCAACGGCGTGGCGAATTGGAACGCGCCAGCGAGCTGGCCTATGGCATTATCCCCGATTTGGAACGCCAGCTACAGGCGCATGAAAAAACGCAAGCGCGTGATGATGATGACACTGATAAGCGCATGATGGTAGAAGAAGTTGTCAATGAAGACCATATCGCCAATGTGGTGTCGCGCTGGACGGGGGTGCCGGTTGATAAAATGCTGGAAGGCGAGCGCGAAAAATTGTTGCAAATGGAAACGGCCTTGCATCGCCGCGTGATTGGCCAAGACCAAGCTGTTACCGCAGTGTCGCGGGCGGTGCGCCGTGCGCGGGCGGGCCTGCAAGACCCATCGCGGCCAATTGGTTCATTTTTGTTTTTGGGGCCAACGGGCGTGGGCAAAACCGAGCTGACAAAATCTTTGGCGGCATTTTTATTTGATGATGAAAGCGCGATTTGCCGCTTGGATATGTCGGAATATATGGAAAAGCACAGCGTGGCGCGGTTGATTGGCGCACCGCCCGGCTATGTCGGCTATGAGGAGGGCGGCGCGTTGACCGAAGCCGTGCGCCGCCGACCCTATCAAGTGGTGCTGTTTGACGAGGTGGAAAAAGCCCATAGCGATGTGTTTAATGTGTTGCTGCAAGTGCTGGATGATGGGCGGCTGACCGATGGGCAAGGGCGCACCATTGATTTCAAAAATACTTTGATAATTTTGACCTCTAATTTGGGCGCGCAACATTTGGCCGATTTGCCCGAAGGTGCCGATGTGGAAGCGGCACGCACAGCCGTGATGGACGAGGTGCGCACTGCTTTTCGGCCAGAATTTTTGAACCGCCTAGATGATATTATTTTATTTGAACGCCTGCAGGCGGCACAAATGGTTGATATTGTTGATGTGCAGATGCAACGGCTGGAGCAGTTGCTGGCCGACCGCAATATGCAAATTGAGTTGAGCGCGCAAGCGCGGGATTGGCTGGCGCAAGCGGGTTATGATGCGGTGTATGGCGCACGTCCCCTAAAGCGGGTTATTCAGCGCGAAGTGCAAGACGCGCTGGCCGAGCAAATTTTGGGCGGTGAAATAGGCGATGGTGCGATGATTGTGGTGGA
>JBPCVS010000003.1:0-4556 GCA_051010295.1 Parvibaculales bacterium
GTATATGCAAAAAGATGCCGAGTTTCATGGCTATGAGTTTGAGATTGGACAACGTGTCAATCTGTGGCAAGGTTTGTTGTGGCTGTCTGTGGGGCGCGATACTGTCTCTGGAAAATTTGCTGATGGCACTTATGTTCCACGCATACCGCCAAGCCGCAATATCTACTCTGCTGTCTATGCGCAAAATGATTGGGAAGTCTCTGCCATCTTAAAAAATGTGGCCGCCCAATCGCAGCTTAGCACAAATGAAACCGCAACCGATGGCTATGAAATGTTGGATATAAATTTTACGCAAACATTTCAGTTGCGCTCTGGTGTTAATTTAGAATTATCTATCTTCGGCAATAATCTTTTAGATGAAGTCGCCAGAAACCATACATCGCCAGTCAAAAATGAAGTGCCGTTGGCGGGTAAAAATTATGGCATAGGATTGCAAATGAAATTTTGAAACGAAATTGTTTGAACAAATATAGGTGGCTTTTTATTCTCAAAGCGCGCAATTTTGTGCCGATGATGTGCCGCTAGCGCATTGTCATAATGGGAATAATTTAGCCACCTATAGCAGAGCGAATTTTGGTATCATAGATTGGCTCAACCACTCATTGTTGTGAAAGTTAGATAGGCCACATGGCCAAGCGCGGCACAAGCCGCCAGCAGAAAAGCCAGCCAGATACGCGGCGATATAAGCAACCCGCCATTGCTTTCCACTGGCACGGCAAATGTAACCGCCAGTGCGGCGCGTTTATAAACATGAATATCGCCAAAAGCCGCATCGGTGGCGGCCAGAAACATATCACGGCGGCTACGATAGCGGATAAGCCCAACCGCTTGCCAGTTTGGATTGGCCTCAACGCCCCATGCTTCAATATAGTCGCCTTTGATTTGTGCCGTGAAAGCAGGATAGCCGGCTGTGCCGAGCAATCTGCCGATAAAAGGTTTGAAATAATCTTGTAGCAAAGCGGGTGGACTCATCATAACGCCACTTTTGGGATGCGCGACTTTGCCTTTTGGAAAAGCGAGAAAATTGACCATAAAAAATTCATTGCCCTTATCATTGTGCATAAATTCAAGCATCATTTGGCGTTGTTTCTCATTGAGGTTTTCATTGGCCTCAATGCGCGCCATAAAATCGGCAATCTCGCTTTCGCGCAGTGGCCCCCGCCAATTTTTATGCCAAAAGGTAAATATAAGATAGAATGTTAGTGCCGTTCCCCAGATGGAAAAAATGATTATGTTCATGGCGATTTTATCCCCCAACTCCGTAAAGTTTAATGTCCACAAGGTATAAATTGACATTGATAATGTCAATTTATAACCTCTCATTATTCTTAGGGAAACGGGGCTATTGATGAAAAATTTACAAAATATGAGCAAACGGGCAAAAATCATTGTCGCCATTGCGCTGGTGCTGGCGGGGGCGTTGGGGCTGGCTTATGTCAATCGCGCCAGCCTGATTATTTCAACCATTGGTTTTGCGGCGCGGGTGGCAAGCCCCGTTGCGCCCAACCAGCCCATTCACTGGCAAAATGGCGGCAGTTGGAACGGCACAAGCCGCCCGCCGCCCAATATTATCGTCATTTTGACCGATGATATGGGCTTTAATGATGTTAGTCTTTATGGCGGGGGGCTGATTGAAACCCCACATATTGACGCGCTGGCCAATGAGGGCGTGAAATTTCTAAATGGCTATGCGGGCAGTGCCGTATGTTCCACCTCACGCGCCATGTTGTTGACGGGGCGTTATTCCACCCGTTTTGGTTTTGAGTTCACGCCCGCGCCAGATGCTTTTGGAACGATTTTGCAACACCTTTCCAAAACCGACCCTAGCCCGCGTAAATTCAATTTTATTGAGGCGCATGATGACCATGTGCTGCCATTTGAGTCACGCGGCCTGCCGCCAGCAGAAATTACATTGGCCGAAGAATTGCGGCGCGGCGGCTATCGCACTTTGCATATTGGCAAATGGCATTTGGGGCGCGACCCAGAATTTCTGCCCAATGCACAAGGTTTTGATGAAAGCCTGCTGATGGCCAGCGGGCTTTATCTGCCGATTGACTCGCCTGATGTGGTGAATGCGCGCAATGAATTTGCTGTTCTGGACAAGGTGCAATGGGAAGTGTTGACCTATGCCGCCAGTTTTAATGGTGGGGCGCGGTTTGAACCAGATGGCTATTTGACCGATTATTATACTGCCGAAGCGGTGAAGGCGATTGGTGCCAATAAGCACCGCCCGTTTTTTCTCTATCTGTCGCATTGGGGCATCCACACGCCATTGCAAGCCAAACAAGCCGATTTTGCGGCGGTGGGTGATAATTTTCCCAATCACCGCAGTCGCGTTTATGCGGGTATGATACGGGCGGTGGACCGAAGCGTCGGCAAAGTGATGCAGGCGTTGAAAGATAATGGTATTGACGATAATACATTGGTGATTTTTACCAGCGATAATGGCGGGGCGAATTATATCGGTATGCCCGACATCAATAAACCCTATCGCGGCTGGAAGCTGAGCTTTTTTGAGGGCGGCACGCATGTGCCTTTTGCCATGCGCTGGCCGCGCAATCTGCAAGCGGGGGGCAGCTTTGCACACCCGATTTCGCATCTGGATATTATGCCAACCGCATTGGCGGCGGCGGGGCTAAAACCCCAAGCCAAACTGATTGATGGCGTTAATTTGTTGCCCTATCTGATGGGCGCAAAGCGCGGCACACCACACGACACTTTGATTTGGCGTTCGGGGCATTACCAAGCCATTATCGCGGGTGGCTGGAAAATGCAAACCAGCAATCATCCGAAAAAAACGCGGCTATTTAATCTGGCCGAAGACCCGTTTGAACAAAATGAATTGAGCGCGACACAGCCAGAAAAACTGGCCGAATTGACACAATTATTGGCGCACCATAACAGCCAACAAACCGCCCCAATGTGGCCATCCAGAGTGGAAATGCCAATCTGGATTGATAAATCTCTGGCCGATAAACCAACCCTTGAAGATGATTATATCTATTGGCCTAACTAAAAAACTAAAACATTCGGGGCAAAAAATAACACCCAAAAATTGGTGCACCCGAATCGTGGTTTGTAAAATATGTAGAAAGCCCCAATAATATTCGCTAGCATGGCGTAACAAATTACGTGCGATATTAAAAGAGGCGAACGGAAAATTGAGCTATGCCACCATCCCAAAAACCATATATCCCAAACCTGCTACCCATAGAAAACCTTGACTGGGAGCAAATGGCTCGCCTGATAGAGGGTGCCCTTTTGGAATTAGGCCGTTTTGATGGCACATTAGCGTCAATGCTAAACCCAGATATTTTATTATCGCCTTTGAGAATGAATGAAGCCGTTCTTTCATCCAAAATTGAAGGCACACAAATGACACTTACCCAAGCACTGGAATATGAAGCGGGCACAAGCACCGACCGAGAAAAAACACCAGACGGCAGGGAAATTATCAATTATCGCTCGGCATTGTTAAACGCAGAACAAGGCCTATATGATAGCGACAGGGTGATTAACTTGACGCTTATTCGTATGTTGCACAAAAATCTTATGAATAATGTGCGCGGTGGCGACAAAACCCCTGGACAATTTAGGACAGAGCAAAACTGGATTGGCAAAAAAGGCGAGCCAATGGAAAAAGCGCGTTTTATACCACCCGCCCCCATCATCATGCACGATTATTTAGAAAATTGGACGAATTTTGTAAATGACGACCAGCCATCGCCGCTTGTGCAGCTTGCCCTTATCCATGCGCAATTTGAAATCATTCACCCGTTTTTAGATGGCAATGGTCGGCTGGGACGCATGATAATCCCACTTTTTATGTATCAAAAAAATATATTGAAACGTCCAGTTTTTTACATCAGCGAATATATTGATAAAAATGACCGCGAATATCGCGACCACTTGTTGGCTATCACCGAGGCGGGCGACTGGATGGGCTGGGTTCTTTTTTTCTTACGCGCAGTATGGGAGCAGGCAAAAATCAATAATAATAAAGCAAGCACAATCCTTAAATTATACGAAGAAATGAAAGAGGAATTCCGTAAGGCTACCCATTCGCAATATACTCAACCCGCATTAGATGCTTTTTTTCGATACCCAGTTTTAACATCAACAAAATTTATGGAGATAACAGAATTAAAAAACCGAATAACCGCCAATAATATCTTGCGTAATTTAGCAAAAAATTCGCTGATTGAATTGAAACGTCCCGGCTCAGGGAGCAAGCCTGCAACCTATGGGCTAAGGCGACTAATCACAGAAGTTGAATATATTTGAAAGGATTTTGTGTAAAGTGAAATATGTGTAAAATTATTTGTGTAAAGTAAAACAAAAATTACTTTACACAAATAAATAGATGTTATTGGGCGTTACACTAATTTTAATCAGGCCATCACAAGAACATATTTGATTTATGCCCAAAAAATTGGTGCACCCGAGAGGATTTGAACCTCTGGCCTCTGCCTTCGGAGGGCAGCGCTCTATCCAGCTGAGCTACGGGTGCTTTTGTTAATATATAAAACTTTATAGCGCGATTTGCAGTTTTTATC
>JBPCVS010000004.1:0-7960 GCA_051010295.1 Parvibaculales bacterium
CAAACCAATCGTCGCGCCAATCGGCATATATTGCAAAAAGCCTTCGCTGAGTTCGGCAAAATCAACATCCAACATCATCACCACAAATAAAAATAACACCGCCACAGCCCCCACATAAACCACCACCAAAATAAGGGCTAAAAACTCTGCGCCCAACAACACAAATAGCCCCGCCGAATTAAAAAAAGTGAGAATGAGAAACAGCACCGAATAAACTGGATTGCGCGCAGCAATAACCATGAAAGCACTGGCGACCGCGACCGTCGCAAAAAGATAAAAGGCAAGAGCGGTTAAAGTCATGAGCAAAATCTAGCGATAAGGCGCGTCCAGTTCTATATTTTTGGCAATCTCAACCTCCCAGCGATCGCCATTATCCAGCAATTTCTGCTTATCATAAATCAATTCTTCGCGGCTTTGGGTGGCAAATTCAAAATTCGGCCCTTCAACGATTGCATCAACTGGGCAAGCCTCCTCACATAATCCGCAATAGATACATTTTACCATATCAATATCATAACGTGTTGTGCGCCTTGTGCCATCATCATTGCGCGGGCCGGCCTCAATGGTGATGGCGTGGGCTGGACAAATCGCTTCGCATAATTTGCACCCAATGCAACGTTCCTCACCATTGGGATAGCGGCGGAGTGCGTGTTCACCCCGAAAACGTGGGCTTAGAGGCATTTTTTCATGCGGGTAATTGATGGTTACTTTGCGCGTGAAAAAATAGCGCATCGCCAGAAAAAATGCCGAAACAAATTCTGCCATAAAAAACCGCCGCACTATTTTATCTAACCACATATCTGTTCCCTAACCGCCCATTGGTGAAAATTGCAAAAACGCCGCCGTTAATACGAGCCAAATAAACGACAATGGCAAAAATATCTTCCAGCCCAGCCGCATCAGCTGGTCATAGCGATAGCGCGGCACCATCGCTTTGGCCATAGCAAACAAAAAAAACATCAAACATAATTTTGCAACAAACCAGATAACCCCCGGCACCCAATTAAAGGGCGGTAGGTCAATGGGTGGCAACCAGCCGCCCAAAAATAAAATTGTCATCATGGCGCACATCAGCACGATATTGCCCAACTCGCCAATCATAAACACCACATAGGGGGTGGAGCTATATTCGGTCATAAAACCCGCCACCAGCTCCGACTCAGCTTCGGGCAAATCAAACGGTGGGCGGTTGGTCTCGGCCAGTGCCGAGATGAAAAACACCACAAACATCGGAAAAAGCGGCACGGCAAACCAGATGGTTTTTTGCGCCAATACAATATCGGTGAGATTGAGCGAGCCGACACATAATAGCACCGTCACAATCACTAGCCCGATGGAAACCTCATAAGACACCATTTGCGCCGCCGAGCGCAACGCCCCCAAAAATGGATATTTTGAGTTAGAAGCCCAGCCGCCCATAATCACGCCATATACGCCCAGCGAGCTGATGGCGAAAATATACAAAATGCCGACATTAATATCGGCCACCGCCCAGCCCTCATTGACGGGAATCACCGCCCACGCGCTGAGTGCCAAAAACATCGTAATAAAAGGCGCGAGCAGAAAAATCACCTTATTGGCTGGGGTCGGAATGACGATTTCTTTGGCCAAATATTTGAAAATATCGGCAAAACTTTGCAATAGCCCAAACGCGCCCACCACATTGGGGCCGCGCCGCAACTGCACCGCCGCCCATATTTTGCGGTCGGCATACATAAAGAAAGCCAGCGACACCAGCAAAACCAAAATAATCGCCAAACTATGCGCGGTCACCAGCATAAGCGGCCAGATATAAGTATCAAAAAATAATTTATCCATCATTGCCGCCATTGTTTTTGGCCGCAGCACTCTTTTTTGCCGCTGCGCAGGCGGCCATTGTCGCCGAAGCACGCGCAATCGGGTTGGTGAAATAAAACTCATTTTCATCCGCCACAAAAGGCACCGCCTTTAATTTTTCATCAAACGCGATTTTATCCAATGCTTGCGGGGACTCGGCCTGAATGTCGGCACTGATTTCATCCAGTCGCGCCAGATGCGGCACAGCCTCAAACATTGCGGCGCGTAATTGCGCCAGATTATCAAACGGCAGGCTTTCGCCATTTACATAGTCCGCCAAATAATCTGAGAGGGCGCGAAAAATTTTCCAATCCTCGCGTGCTTCGCCGGGTGGTGGAGCGGCTTTTTCGGTCATTTGCGGGCGGCCTTCCAAATTAACATAAATCGCCTGTTTTTCGGTATAGGCCGCCGATGGCAAAATCACATCGGCACGATGCGCGCCCTTGTCGCCATGACTGCCAATATAAATCACAAAAGCCTCGCCCAGCGCGTCCATATCAATTTCATCCGCGCCATATAAAATGACTGTTTCAATCGCGCCCGATTGTGCGCCGTCCAAAATACCCGCCACATCCAGCCCGCCTTTAGCAGGCAACACGCCAATATCCAGCCCCGCCACCCGTGCGGCCGCATTATGCAATATATTAAAGCCGTTCCAATTTTGGCTGGCATCAAACGCGCCAATTTTTTGCGCCAATTTGTGGCATTGTGCCACCACAGCCGCGCCATCTTGGTGCGTCAAAGCGGCTTGGCCGATAATAATCATTGGCCGTTGGGCATCTTTTAAGACATTGAAAAATTTATGTTTTTCGTTGAGTAAAGCGGCCAATGTGTCGGGGCCAGCACCGATATAATCCACGGGATAAGTCAAATCGGCCGCCACGCCAATGGCCGCAATAGGCAAGCCGTGCATGCGCCAGCCCTTGCCAATACGCGCATTGAGCACTGGCGCGGCCAGTCTTGGATTGGCACCCACCAGCAACAACGCATCGGCTTGTTCAATGCCCGCAATGGTGCTGTTAAAGAGATAATGACTGCGCGACTTAGCCGATAGTTTCGCCCCATCTTGGCGGCAATCAAGATGCGGACTGCCCAGCAAATCCATCAGCTGTTTAAGCGCGAATTGGCCTTCGGCACACACCAAATCCCCCGCAATGGCGGCCAGCTTGTTGGGTGCGTCCAGCCGTTTGGCGACTGCTTGCAAGGCGGCCTCCCAACTGGCCACCGCCAATTTGCCATTTTGTCTGATATAGGGTTTATCCAGCCTTTGCGTGTTCAGCCCGTCCCACACAAAGCGCGATTTATCCGACAGCCATTCCTCATTCACATCATCATGATTGCGCGGCAAAATCCGCAACACTTCGCGGCCACGCACATCAACGCGGATATTTGAGCCAAGCGCGTCCATCACATCAATCGATTCGGTTTTACTCAGCTCCCATGACCGCGCCATAAAAGCATAGGGGCGCGAAGTCAGCGCACCCACTGGGCATAAATCAATCACATTGCCCGACAGCTCGCTGTCCAGTGCCGCCTCCAAATAGGTAGTGATTTCCATATCCTCGCCGCGCCCAATTGTGCCAATTTCTGGCACACCCGCCACCTCAGTCGCAAAGCGCACACAGCGCGTGCAATGAATACAGCGCGTCATCACGGTTTTTACCAATGGCCCCATATATTTTTCTTCCACAGCGCGTTTATTATCAGAAAAACGGCTGGCATCATGGCCATAGCCCAAAGCTTGGTCTTGCAAATCGCACTCGCCGCCTTGGTCACAAATCGGGCAATCAAGTGGATGGTTAATCAGCAAAAATTCCATCACCCCTTCACGCGCTTGTTTGACATTTTCGTTTTGCGTTTGCACCACCATATCAGGCGCAACTGGCGCGGCACAGCCCGCCACCACTTTGGGCGCGCCTTCAACTTCCACCAAACACATGCGGCAATTACCCGCCACCGATAGACGTTCATGATAGCAAAAGCGCGGAATCTCTGCGCCCGCCTGCTCACAGGCTTGTAAAATTGTGGTGCCAGCCGCCACCTCAATCTGCGTTCCGTCAATGGTGAGTTTTACCAAATCGCTCATTATTCTGCGGCCTCCAATTTATCAGAGCCTAACCGCGCTTCAATCAATGGGCGAAAATGCCGTATCAGCCCCTGCACTGGCCACGCCGCCGCATCGCCTAATGCACAAATTGTATGGCCTTCAATTTGATGGCTGACTTTCAACAACACATCAATCTCTTGTGGCTGGGCTTGGCCTGCCGCCATGCGTTCCAATACGCGCCACATCCAGCCCGTGCCTTCCCGACAAGGCGTGCATTGGCCGCAGCTTTCATGTTTATAAAAATGCGCGATGCGGGCAATGGCTTTGATAATATCGGTTGATTTATCCATCACAATCACCGCCGCCGTGCCAAGCGCGCTATCCACTGCTTTTAGGCTATCAAAATCCATCAGCACAGTATCGCAAATTTCTTTCGGAATAAGCGGCACAGAAGAGCCGCCCGGAATCACCGCCAGCAAATTATCCCAACCGCCGCGCACCCCGCCTGCGTGTTTTTCTAGCAAATCTTTTAGCGGAATCCCCATGACCTCTTCCACATTGCACGGATTATTAACATGGCCAGAAATGCAAAATAATTTTGTGCCAGCATTGCCTTTTGTCCCCAGCCCCGCAAACCAGAGCGCGCCGCGCCGATAAATGGTTGGCACAACCGCAATGCTCTCCACATTATTAACTGTGGTCGGGCAGCCATAAAGCCCCATATTGGCAGGAAATGGCGGCTTGAGGCGCGGCATACCTTTTTTACCTTCAAGGCTTTCAATCAGCGCGGTTTCCTCACCGCAAATATAAGCCCCCGCGCCATGATGGATATAAATATCATAATCCCAACCACTGCCCGCCGCATTTTTGCCCAATAATCCCGCTTCATAAGCCTCATCAACTGCGCGTTGCAACGCCTCGCGCTCGCGCACAAATTCACCGCGCACATAAATATAGCAAATATGCGCGCCCATCGCATAGCCCGCCAGCAAACAGCCCTCAAGCAATTTATGCGGTTCGTGGCGCATAATATCGCGGTCTTTGCAGGTGCCGGGCTCGGACTCATCGGCATTGACCACCAGATAATGCGGGCGGCCATCATTTTCCTTTGGCATAAAAGACCATTTTAGCCCTGTCGGAAAACCCGCCCCGCCGCGCCCGCGCAGTCCCGAAAGCTTGATTTCTTCAACCAACCAGTCGCGGCCTTTTTTTATCAATGCCGCCACATCATCCCAATCACCACGTTTTTGCGCGGCTTTGAGGTCAACCCCATGCAAACCATAAAGATTGGTAAAAATACGATCATTATCGTGCAGCATCATCAGCCTCTTTTAAGGTTGTTAAGCCATCCATTGGTTCTGATGTATGGCGGCCAATTTGTGGGCCTGTTTTAACTTTTTTACCTTGTTGTAAATCTAGCAAAAGCTGGGCAAAATTTTCTGCCGTTAAATCTTCGTAAAAATCATCATTGATTTGCACCATTGGCGCATTGACACACGCGCCCAGACATTCCACCTCCAGCCAGCTAAATTGGCCATCATTGCTTATTTGCCCGGCCTCGCCAATCATGCGCTGGCAAACCGCTTTCAAATCATCAGCACCGCGTAGCCAGCAAGGCGTTGTGCCGCATAATTGCACAAGATGTTTGCCCACTGGCGCAAGATTAAACATGCTATAAAAACTCGCCACTTCTAGCACCCGCATATAAGGCATCGCCAGCATATCCCCCACATGGCGAAGCGCGGGCTCAGGCAACCAACCATCAGCTTGTTGCTGGGCGCGCCATAAAAGCGGCACCACCGCACTGGCTTCACGCCCCTGCGGATATTTGTCAATTTGCGCTTGCGCCCATGCCAGATTTTCTGGCGTGAAGGCAAAATCATCGGGCTGCTCTTTATTGAGGCGGCGCACACTCATCGGTCAACCTCCCCAAATACAATATCCAACGACCCCAAAATAGCCGACACATCGGCCAGCATATAATCGCGGCTTAAATAATCCAAGGCTTGCAAATGCGCAAAACCCGGCGCACGGATTTTGCACCGATAGGGTTTATTTGAACCATCAGACACCAGATACACGCCAAACTCGCCTTTGGGGGCTTCAACTGCGGCATAAATTTCGCCCGCAGGCACATGATAGCCCTCCGTATAAAGTTTGAAATGATGAATCAAAGCCTCCATTGATTGTTTCATTTCGGCGCGTTTGGGCGGCACAATTTTTCCATCATCAGAGGACACCGCGCCATCGGGCATATTGGCAATGGCCTGTTTCATAATGCTTACCGATTGGCGCATCTCTTCCACGCGCACCAAATAGCGGTCATAGCAATCGCCATTTTTGCCAAGTGCCAGCTGAAACGCAAAATCATTATAGGCTTCATAAGGTTGGGCACGGCGCAAATCCCACGCCAGCCCTGCGCTCCGCGCAATCACCCCCGTCATGCCCCATTGCAACACATCGTCTGGCGTAACAATGCCAATATCCACATTGCGCTGTTTGAAAATGCGATTATCGGTGAGCAAGCCCTCAATATCATCTAGCACTTTTTCAAATGGGTCACAAAATGCCGCAATATCGGCCAGCAAATCGGGCGGCAAATCTTGATGCACTCCGCCCGGCCGAAAATAATTGGCATGCAGACGCGCACCACAGGCGCGTTCATAAAAAATCATCAGCTTTTCGCGTTCCTCAAAGCCCCAAGTAATCGGGGTCAGCGCGCCCACATCCATCGCCTGTGTGCAGATATTCATTAAATGGCTCAAAATGCGGCCAATCTCGGAATATAAAACACGGATATATTGCCCGCGTTTTGGCACTTTAATATCCAACAGACGCTCAACCGCCAGCGCGAAAGCATGTTCTTGGTTCATTGGCGCAACATAATCAAGGCGATCAAAATAGGGCACCGCTTGTAAATAGGTTTTATGCTCAATCAGCTTTTCAGTGCCGCGATGCAACAGCCCAATATGCGGGTCAATGCGTTCCACGCGCTCGCCATCTAAATCCATCACCAGCCGCAACACACCATGCGCGGCCGGGTGCTGCGGGCCAAAATTGATGGTGAATTTGCGGTTTTCGGCAGTGGGCAAATCGGGCGATGATGGGTTGGATTCAGTGGCCATATTTAACCCTCTTGCTCTTTATTGTCTTTATTATCTGTCGCCCTCATGCCTTCCCAAGGACTTTCAAAATCAAAATCGCGAAATTCTTGCACGAGGGAAACTGGCTCATAAATCACTTTTTTGCGGTCATCATCATAGCGCACCTCAACATGGCCAGTGAGGGGAAAATCTTTGCGCAACGGATAGCCTTCAAAATTATAATCGGTCAAAATGCGGCGCAAATCAGGGTGGCCAGAAAAGCCGATACCATACATATCAAAAGCCTCGCGCTCATACCAATCAGCCGCCTTAAAAATGCCGATAATGCTTGGCACAAGCGTTTCTTCATCGGCCTGCACTTTAACGCGCAAGCGGCGATTATGCGTCATGGACAGCAAATGATAGACAATATCAAAGCGCAAGGGGCGGCCCGGATAATCCACCCCGCATAAATCAATCAGCTGGGTGAAGGCGCAGGCTTTATCATCATGCAAAAAGCGCATCACCGTTTCAATAAAGCTGGGGTTAATTTCTAGCACCAGCTCATTATTGGCCACAAAATGCGCGGCCAGATTATCGCCCAAACCCGCCTCAATATGCGCCGCCAATTTGCTTATGTCATCCATATCTAACGCGCCCTCTCAACGTTCCAATGTGCCAGTGCGGCGCATTTTTTTCTGCAACAACATTACGCCATACAGCAACGCTTCAGCCGTTGGCGGGCAACCCGGCACATAAATATCAACTGGCACAATGCGGTCACAGCCGCGCACCACCGAATAGGAATAATGATAATAGCCTCCCCCATTAGCACATGAACCCATAGAAATCACATAGCGCGGCTCGGGCATCTGGTCATAGACTTTGCGCAATGCGGGTGCCATTTTATTGGTGAGTGTGCCAGCCACAATCATCACATCCGATTGGCGCGGCGAGGCACGGGGCGCAAAACCAAAACGCTCGCCATCTAAAC
>JBPCVS010000005.1:0-2646 GCA_051010295.1 Parvibaculales bacterium
GTTGCGCGTGGCGAACAGGCTTTATTATTCTTAAATCGGCGCGGCTATGCACCGCTTACTTTGTGTCGTGCTTGCGGCTATCGCTATGCTTGCCCCAGCTGCGATGCGTGGTTGGTGGAGCATCGCACAGCCCAACAATTACAATGCCATCATTGCGGGTTAAGCATGCCTGTTCCCCATCGTTGCACTGCTTGTGGTGCGCCTGAGGAATTGGTGGCTTGTGGGCCGGGCATTGAGCGCGTTACCGAAGAAATTGCTGATTATTACCCGCAAGCGCGGTTGGCGGTTTTATCTTCCGATTATGCAGGCGGTGCGCCCGCCTTGCGCGATTTAATCACGCAATTAGCACAAGGCAAAGCTGACATTATTATCGGCACGCAAATTATTGCTAAAGGCCACCATTTTCCTAAACTAAGCACAGTGGGTGTTGTTGATGCCGATTTGGGGTTGGGCAATGGTGATTTGCGGGCGGCAGAAAGAACCTATCAAATGTTGTTGCAAGTGGCAGGCCGTGCAGGGCGCGACAAAATAGCCGGCAAGGTTATGTTGCAAAGCCACATGCCTGAGCATTCTGTGTTGCAAGCCCTTATAGGCGGCGACCGCGACAGATTTTTGGAAAATGAAGCCCGCGCCCGCCAACAAGCGGCTATGCCGCCATTTGGCCGTTTGGCGGCGATTATTGTGTCGGGGTTGGATTTTGCGGCACTCAATGTTTTTGTGCAGCAATTAGCACAAAAAATTCCGCCGCAAAAAAATGTGCGCGTATTGGGGCCAGCCCCCGCGCCTATTGCGCGTTTGCGCAACCGCTATCGTTTTCGGTTTTTGATAAAGGCCGAAAAAATGGCAGGGCAAACCGCGCTTATGCAAAATTTTATCAAAAGCTGGCTGGGTGAAATAAAATTGCGCGGTGGGATACGTTTGCAGATTGATATTGACCCTTATAATTTTATGTAACACCCTCATAATCATAAAAATCTTTTTGTGAACCAAATGTCGGAAGGTGTTGCGCCAAGTGCGCTGACGTGATAAGCCATGCTTCTATTTTGGCTTCAAATATAGCGGTCTATAAATACAATGCCAGCACATGAACAAACAACACATCAACAAACAGCACATAAAAAGGCCGCAAATGATGATAAGATAGGCGGTCTTGCGGGGCGTTATGCCACCGCGCTATTTGAGATTGCCGAAGAATTGCCAGAAGATGCACAACAAAATTTGCACGATAATGTTGCGCATTTGGGCGCGCTTTTTAATGAAAGCGATGATTTGCTCAAACTTATTCGTAGCCCGATTATTTCTGCCGAAGAACAAGCTGCCGCTTTGGGTGTTTTGCTGGATAAAATGGATGCGTCTCACATTATGAAAAATTTTGTTGGGCTGATTATAGCAAAGCACCGCGTTGCCGCATTGCCTGATATTGCCCGACAATATCATGTGCTGGTTGCCCAAGCCCGCAATGAGCTGGTTGCCCATGTAACATCTGCCCAGCCATTGCAAGACGCACAAATTAACACCCTTAAGGCTGAACTTAAAAAGGCACTGGACAAAAATGTGCAAATAGAAACCACCATTAACCCCGCCCTATTGGGTGGGTTGATTGTCAAATTAGGTAGCCGCATGGTGGACGGCTCACTCCGTCACAAATTAAACTCTTTGAAAACTTCTCTAAACGAGTCTTGAACAAAATAAGCATGAGGTAAGCAATGGATATTAAAGCGTCTGAAATTTCTTCTATCTTAAAGCAAGAAATTAAAGGTTTTGACCAAAAATCGGAAGTCTCCGAAATTGGTCAAGTGTTGTCGGTGGGTGATGGCATTGCCCGCATTTACGGCCTTGATAATGTGCAAGCAGGTGAAATGGTTGAATTTCCCGGCGGCATACGCGGCATGGCACTCAATTTGGAAACCGATAATGTTGGGGCGGTGATATTCGGCTCTGACCGCGAAATCCGCGAAGGCGACACGGTTAAGCGCACGGGCGATATTGTGTCGGTGCCAGTTGGGCGTGGCTTGCTAGGGCGCGTGGTTGACCCATTGGGCAATCCGCTTGATGGCAAAGGCGCGATTAAAGCGGACGAACACCGCGAAGTGGATGTAAAAGCCCCCGGCATTATTCCGCGCCGTTCGGTGCATGAGCCGATGCAAACAGGCCTTAAAGCGGTGGACGCGCTTATCCCGATTGGGCGTGGCCAGCGCGAGCTGATTATTGGCGACCGCCAGACGGGTAAAACCGCTATTGCTATTGACGCTATTTTGAACCAGCAGGCGATAAATCAAGGCGATGATGAAAGTGCTAAACTTTATTGCGTCTATGTGGCGATTGGCCAAAAACGTTCTACTGTGGCGCAAATTGTGAAGACTTTGGAAGAAAATGACGCATTGCGATATTCAATTGTGGTTGCGGCCACCGCTTCAGAAGCCGCGCCTTTGCAATTTTTAGCCCCTTTTACGGGTTGCACAATGGGCGAGTATTTCCGCGATAATGGCATGCACGCGCTCATCACCTATGATGATTTGTCAAAACAAGCTGTCGCTTATCGGCAAATGTCTCTTTTGTTGCGCCGTCCGCCGGGGCGCGAGGCTTATCCGGGCGATGTGTTTTTTCTCCATTCGCGCTTGTTGGAACGTGCGGCCAAGCTGAATG
>JBPCVS010000006.1:0-3807 GCA_051010295.1 Parvibaculales bacterium
CCGTGATAGCACCCCATAATGGCGATGATAAAGCCGAATGTGGTGGCTTTGATGAGGCCAGAAGTAATGTCATCAAGCGATAAAAAATTGATTGTGCGTTGCAGATAAATGGCCGCGTTAAAGCCAAAAGATTGGGTGCCGACAACCAGCCCGCCCATAATGCCAATAATATCGGCTATCAGCACCAGTATGGGCATACACAAAGTGGCGGCCAGCACACGCGGCACCACCAGATATTTGAATGGGTTGGTGGATAGGGTTGTGAGGGCGTCAATTTGTTCGGTTACGCGCATTGTGCCTAATTCGGCAGCAATGGCCGCAGAAACGCGCCCAGCCACCATCAAGCCGCCCAACACTGGCCCCAATTCGCGGGTCATACCCAGCGCAACAATGCTAGAAACAATGGCTTCGGAGTTAAATTGACTGCCGCCATAATAAATCTGAATGGCCAGCGCACCGCCTGTGAAAAATGAGGTTAAGGCAACAACTGGCAACGAATAATAGCCAATATGAAGCATTTGCTGACCGATTATCCGCAGATAAAAAGGCGGGCTTATGAGGGCTAATAAAGTTTGGCTGATAAAAGCCGACAAGCGGCCTGTCGCCGCAAAAAATCTTAAAAAAAACGCCCCAATGGTGGCCAATACAGACATAATAACCTCGTTCGCCTTTAGATGTATATTGCTTTGGTGCGGTTGCCAAGCCCGATGAGAAGCCCAGTCAGTAATTCATAGGCCAATGTGCCGCTTTGCGTTGCCAGTTGGTCAATCGGGTTATCTTTTCCGAAAATTTGCACCATTGTGCCAATGCTAGGCAAATGTGTGAGATTGGTAATATCCACCGCCAGACTATCCATTGATATACGCCCGACAATCGGCGCGGGTTGGCCATTTATCGCCAGCCAAATGCCGCCGCTTGGACGCATACCAAATTGGCGCAACAAGCCATCACCATAGCCAATACTAATAAGCGCAATCTGCATTTCATGCGGTGCAGAAAAAGTTGCGCCATAGCCGATTGTGTCACCGACCGAAAGCTGGCGAATTTGCAAAATCGGGGCTTCCAGCTTAACCACGCTTTCCAAAGCCTTGTGCGGTTGGCCATCGGGTGCGCCACCATATAGTGCAATGCCCGGCCGCGTAAGCTGAAAATGAAAATCGCGCCCTAGCGCAATGCCGCCTGAATTGGCCAGCGAAGCAGGGGCTGGCGGCAAAATTGTCAGCAAATGTTGAAATTGCTCTAACTGCGCTCGGTTTTGTGGATGCTCAAGCTCGGAACAGGCAAGATGGCTCATAATGAGATTGAGTGTCCAGCCATCAAATAAATCGGGCAAATTGGCCATATCCAAAAGCTCTTCTGGCGGCAAGCCCAACCGATTAAAGCCTGTGTCAATAAAAAGTGCGGCAGGGGACGCGCCTTTTTTGCGACAATAATTCTGCCATTGTCGGATTTGCTCAAGGCTGATAAGGCAGGGTATCAATTTATGCGCGGCATAATCTGCCGCCGCTTTATCGGCCAATCCATTAAGCACATAAATATCACCATCGGGCAAAATGGCGCGCAGGGCAAAGCCTTCTTGCGCGGCGGCCACAAAAAACTTTTTACACCCGGCTTTTGCCAGCACGGGCGCAATGTGCTTAACGCCTAGCCCATAAGCATCGGCTTTTACAACGGCGGCTGTTTGTGCTGTGCCACTGTTTTTGCAAAGCTGTTGGTAGTTGCGCCCAAGCGCGCCTGTATCAATGGTAACAATGGGGGTGTCAGAAAAAACTGTTTGTGTCATGGTGTTGAGCATTTCGTTGCGTGTGCATTATTGGGTGCGCTCGGGCAAATAATCCTCTTGTGCCAAATCGGAGAATCGCGTGAAGCGGTCTTCAAAAGCCATGTGTGCTGTGCCAATCGGCCCATGCCGATTTTTACCGATAATCACTTCGGCTGTGCCGTCAACTTGGTTCATCTGTTCTTGCCATTGAAAAAAAGCGTCGGTGTTTTCTTTTGGCTTTTCGCGCATCAAATAATAGGGTTCACGATACACAAACATTACAATATCGGCATCTTGCTCAATAGACCCCGATTCACGCAAATCAGAAAGCTGCGGGCGTTTGTCATCGCGCATTTCAACTTGCCGCGATAATTGCGCCAATGCCAGCACTGGCACATCAAGTTCTTTGGCGAGTGCTTTTAGGCCTTGGGTAACTTCGCTGACTTCTTGCACGCGCCCATCATTCATACGGCCACTTGAGGTGCGCACAAGCTGGAGATAGTCAACCACAATCAGCCCCAATCCGTGTTGGCGTTTCAGCCGCCTTGCGCGTGCGGTTAATGTTGCGATGGGAATCGCCCCCGTATGGTCAATAAAAAGTGGGGCATCGGCCAGCTCGCGTGAGGCGGTTACAAGGCGGTCATATTCGCTTTCATCAATATCACCTTTGCGGATATGCGAAGATGAAATGCCTGAGCGTTCAGACAACATCCGCATGGCCAGCTGCTCGGCTGACATTTCTAGAGAGAAAAACCCAACAACGCCACCTTCTTTGGGTTTGATTTTGCCATCGGGGGTGGTTTCAATATTGCCGTCTAATTTGGACTGCAAAAAATTTTGCGCGATATTGAAGGCGATATTGGTTGCCAGCGCGGTTTTGCCCATGGCCGGGCGGCCTGCCAAAATGACTAAATCGCTCTCTTGCAAACCGCCTAGTCGCTCGTCCAGCCCCTTAAAGCCAGTGGCGATACCTGACAAATTGCCCTCGCGCTCATAGGCCCGTGCCGCCATATTGATAGCACCTGACAATGAGTGCTCAAAATTCATAAAGCCCGTATTATCGGTGCCGCGTTCGGCAAGGTCATAAAGGGCTTGCTCGGCGGTGGTAATTTGCTGGTTTGGCGCATTGTCAATATCGCTGTCATGGGCGGTTGTCGCCATCGTCTCGCCAATCACAATAAGCTCGCGGCGCATGGCCAACTCAAAAATGACGCGGCCATATTCTTTGGTATTGGTCAATGTGGTGGCATTGCTAACAAGCCGCGCCAAATAAGATGCGCCGCCAAGCTGTTCTAGCCCCTCATCATTTTCCATATAGGTTTTAACCGTAATGGGCGAAGCCAAATTGCCCCGCACCACTAATCTGCACATCGCCTCATAAAGCCGCGCATGCACAGGGTCAAAAAAATGGTCGGCTTTAAGAAAATCGGCAATCTGGTCAATGGCATCATTGTTAATCAGCAACGCCCCCAACAAGGCTTGCTCAGCCTCAATATTATGCGGCATCTCACGATAATCTGGCTCTGCAGACGATTGGCTGGCAGGCGATTGAAGCGGGGTGATTGGCGTATCCATGCCCGCACATTAGCGGAGCAACGAGCAGACTTCTAGAGCAAAAGAAAGGGCAGGCGAAATAGTTAACAATTTTTCCACTCGCTATCTGGGTTCATTTTAATTTAATTATTCTTTTCAAATAGATATGCTTGCATTTTTTGTGCTTTCTGCTATAGTCTCTAAAGAATAAAAACAATAATAGGAAAGTATCGCTGATGACACAGTTTGATATGAGTACGTTCGCTTTGGCACATGCTAGGGGTGATTATCGTTTTACACTTACGCCCCAGCAGGCTTTAGCAGGGAATATGGATATTCGTTGGATAATTGTGCCGAAAGGCAGGGTTACAGCCGATGATTTTTCTGACCTAACAGGGACGTTTCATTTTGCTTTAGGCAGCACCGCTGCCCAAACCATTATTATTGCGCCACCTTATGATGATTTTGAAATTCAAATTTATCAGATTGTGAGCGATGGCGATGATATTTTG
>JBPCVS010000007.1:0-8098 GCA_051010295.1 Parvibaculales bacterium
AGTATTTCTTCTAATTCGCGTAATCTTTTGATTGAGTTTGAAATGGTTTTCCAATTCGTCAAAGTGCCGCCCAGCCAGCGCGAATTCATATAATATTGCGCACATTGCGATGCGTGACGCGCCACTGGCTCTGCCGCTTGGCGTTTTGTGCCAACAAATAGCACCCGCCCACCAGAAGCCACCACATCACGCACAGCCACCAATGCTTGGTGCAATAGCGGCACAGATTTTGATAAATCAATAACGTGAATCCCATTGCGGTCACCAAAAATATAAGGTGACATTTTAGGATTCCACCGATGTGTTTGATGGCCAAAATGAACGCCTGCCTCAAGCAGTTGTCGTAAATCAAAATCTGGCAAAGCCATAAGCTGCCTCCCTTTCCCTCGTTAAGCCGCCGCAGGGTGTCATCAAAGCCTAAGCCAAAACTTAAACTAAGACACGAGAACGCCCAGCAAATGGGTGAAATGGGCTGTCCCTGCGTGAGTAATGGCGTTTATATAGGCAAAATAGTCCAGCTTGGCAAGCTAAAGTTCTTCCACATGCAAAACGCCGGGCAAAGCTTTAATCGCGCCAACAATGCGCGGTGTAACCGCGTATTTTTGTGGCAGACGTAATTCAACCTCACAATTAGGGCTCATCACCACCAGCGACACTTCACCGCCCGATTTATGGTGTTGTGTTTCTGTATCAGACAGCCGCGCCTTAACGCCATCACAGGCTTGGGGTTGTTCAATATAAATGCGCAACCCCGCCGCCGCATTTGTAATAATTTCATCAATTGGGCGCATGCCATCGGCTGACAAACGCAACTGGCCATCTTCGCGGTCAATTTTTACGCCGACCACCAGCAAAGCTTCATTTTCCAAATATGGGCGCGACAGGTCAAGCACTTTCGAAAAAACCATCATCTCAAACTGGCCAGTCGGGTCAGACAAGGTTACAAAAGCATAAGATTTGCCGCTTTTGCTTGATTTGCGCTCATCAACCTTAACCACCGCACCCGCCACCCTCACCTCATTTTCTACGCAATTTTCCAGCTCGGCAAAAGGCACCACGCGCAGCCGTTTGAGCGCGGTTTCATAATCATCAAGCGGATGCCCTGACAGAAAAAACCCAATGGCCTTAAATTCATGCCCCAAACGTTCCATTGCCGACCATGGCGTAGCGGCGGGCAATACCGCACTGGCGGCAACATCTGCTTCACCAAAAAGATTTTGTTGGTGCGTTTTGCGGTCATGCTCGGTGATGCTGGCCTCGCCTAATAACATATCAATACCCGCCATAAGTTGGGCGCGGCCAGAATTGCGGCCAGAATTAAGGCTATCCAAAGCACCAGCCATAATCAGATTTTCTAATAAACGACGATTAAGCCCAATGCCTGAAGTGCGGCGGGCAAAATCAAACGCATCGGCAAAATCGCCATTGGCTTCGCGTTCCTCAACCAATGCGCACATTGCACCCGTGCCAACATTACGAATAGCCGACAATGCGTAATAAATTTTTTTATCCTCAATAGCAAATTGCACATCAGAGCGATTTACATCAGGCGACAAAACCGCAATATCAGATTGGGCGGCATCTTGCTTGAAACTATTGATTTTTTCCACGCGCTCAAAATCTAGCGACATGGAAGCCGCATAAAAAGCCACTGGATAATTGGCTTTCATCCACGCGGTCTGATAGGCAATCAGCGCATAGGCGGCGGCGTGGCTTTTGTTGAAACCATAACCAGCAAATTTATCCACTTGGTCAAAAATTTGTGCGGCTTTGGCGGGCTGGATATTATTGGCCACCGCGCCATCAATAAAACGCGCCTTTTGTGCCGCCATTTCTGCTTTGATTTTTTTGCCCATCGCACGGCGCAACAAATCAGCCTCGCCAAGCGAATAGCCCGACAGGGTTTGGGCAATTTGCATCACTTGCTCTTGATAAATCATTACGCCATAGGTTTCTTGCAAAATGGATTGCAGGCTTTCATGCAAATAATCAGGTTCTTCCGTACCATTTTTGCAGGCAATAAAGCGCGGTATATTTTCCATCGGGCCAGGGCGATATAGAGCCACCAGCGCAATAATATCTTCAAAAGCATCGGGCTTCATGCGGCGCAACACATCACGCATGCCCGCACTTTCCAGTTGAAACACGCCAACTGTGTCCCCACGCCCTAGCAATTCATAAGTCTTTTTATCGTCAAGCGGCAGATTATTAATATCCACCTCAACACCGGTTTTCTTTAGCAAAGAAATAGCCTTTTCCAGCATTGTTAGGGTTTTCAGGCCAAGAAAATCAAATTTCACAAGCCCTGCTTTTTCGGCCCATTTCATGCTGAATTGCGTTGTCGCCACATCAGATTTTGGGTCACGATAAAGCGCGACAAGCTGTTGCAATGGGCGGTCGCTAATCACCACGCCTGCCGCATGGGTGGAAGCATGCCGATATAAGCCTTCCAATTTTAAGCTAATATCAATCAATTCACCAACCTGCGGGTCGCTTTTATATTCGGCATGGAGGCGCGGTTCATTATCAATTGCTTGTTGCAAATTCACCGGGTCGGCAGGGTTATTTGGCACCATTTTGCACAGCCTATCAATTTGGCCATAAGGCATTTGCAACACGCGGCCAACATCACGCAGAGCGGCACGGGCTTGCAACGAGCCAAAAGTGATAATTTGCGCCACTTGGTCATGGCCATATTTTTGCTGCACATAATTGATGACTTCATCACGCCGCGACTGGCAAAAATCAATGTCAAAATCTGGCATAGAAACACGCTCAGGATTGAGAAACCGCTCAAATAGCAAATTAAAGCGCAGCGGGTCTAAATCGGTAATGGTGAGAGCCCATGCCACCACCGAACCCGCGCCAGAGCCACGCCCTGGCCCGACCGCAATATCATTGAGCTTCGCCCATTTAATAAAATCAGCAACAATCAGAAAATAGCCGGGAAACCCCATCTTGCCGATAATATCCAGCTCATAATCCAGCCTTTTGCTATAGGCTTCTGGCGCAACCGCCGCCTCCACTTGCATAAGCCGTGCCGCCAGCCCATCATGGGCTTGCTGGCGCAATTCAGCCAGCTCATCACCATCAGAAAAAGCCGGCAAAATGGGCGGGCGCGCTTCGGGGCGAAAAGCGCACCGTTGGGCAATTTCCACCGTATTTTCCAATGCTTCGGGCAAATCCGCAAATAGGGTGCACATTTCTTGGGGCGATTTCAGCCGATGGTCGGGCGTTAAGCGGCGGCGATTTTCTTCATTCAGATAGCTTCCTTCCGCAATGCAAATCAGCGCGTCATGGGCGCGATAATCCTCAGCCGCTGCAAAAAAAGCCTGATTGGTGGCCACCAATGGCAGCTCTTTATTATAAGCCCAATCAATCAGTTGCGACTCAATATCTGTGCGTGGCCAATCTTGGTATCGCTGCAATTCTATATAGAGATTATCGGCAAAAATCTCATATAATTGCGTCAAAATTTGTTCGGCTTTGCTGGTGCGATTGGTGGCCAATAATGTATCAATCGGCCCCTCGGTGCCACCGCTTAAACAAATAAGCCCTTCCGCCTGTTTTGCCAAATCATCAGCAGACACCAAAACGTCCTTCTGCTCGCTATGCAAATGCGCCGCGCTAATCAGTGCCATCAGATTTTGATAGCCTGCTTCATTTTTCACCAGCAAAGCCAATGAGCCAATAATCGGCTCATCATCCAGCATAAATTGCACCGCCAATGTTGCGCCTGTGATGGGCTGCAACCCCAATGCCGCCGCCATTTCAGCAAATTCCAACGCGCCAAATAAATTATTGCGGTCAGTGATGGCCAGTGCTGGCATATTGGCACTCAAGGCTTGCTGGGTGATGGTTTTTAGCGGCAATGCCCCTTCCAACAATGAATACGCGCTATGCGTGCGAAGCTGGATAAATTTTGGGTGCATAATGAACTCTCTCAGATTCAATCAGTATGCCAACCCCAATAAATGTGCAAGGGAAAAGAATAAAAACAGGCGGTGCATGGGAAAAGAATAAACGTCCAACCGCGCAAGCGGTTGGCGGCACACAAGGTGCGGAAGGCGCACTAAGTCGCGCTTCGCGCAACAAGTGCTTTTACCGCGTCCCAAGCGGCTGCGCATTATGTGAGCGAAGCGAACATAATTGACGCATAGCTCGCTTGGGAGAGAGAACAACAGGAAGCCAGAACCAAAAACAGGCCGTGCATGGGAAAAGAATAAACGTCCATTTGCTTTAGCAAATGGCGGCACACAAGGTGCGGAAGGCGCACTAAGCCGCTAAAGCGGCAAGTGCTTATACCGCGTCCCAAGCGGCTGCGCATTATGTGAGCGAAGCGAACATAATTGACGCATAGCTCGCTTGGGAGAAAGAAGAATCAAGCGCCCAACCGCCTTTGGCGGTTGGACGCTTGGGAAAGTCGGTATATAATCTTTTCAATATCTAATAAGAGGAATTTATTTATGCCTTTTCCTGAGCTTAGCCCGATTGCCATTGATTTTGGCTGGTTTCAACTGCGCTGGTATGCGCTGGCCTATATTGCGGGCTTAATGTTGGGCTGGCGTTATATGATTATGCTGGCGCACCGCCCTACCCTTTGGCCACAAGGCAAAGTGGCCAGCCGCGAAGCGATTGATGATTTATTATTTTGGGTTACGTTGAGCGTGATTATTGGTGGGCGGCTTGGCTATGTGGTATTTTATAACCCCGCCTATTATGTCGCCCACCCATCGCAAATTTTGGCCGTCTGGCAAGGCGGCATGGCTTTTCATGGTGGCGCGGCGGGGGTGATTTTAGCAGTCGCCCTATTTGCCAGAAAACGCACCATCTCCATTTTATCACTGGGCGATATGGTGGCGGCAACTGTGCCAATCGGCTTGTTTTTTGGCCGCATCGCCAATTTTATCAATAGCGAATTATGGGGGCGCACCACACAAGTTTCATGGGGCATTATTTTCCCCAATGGCGGGCCGCAACCGCGCCACCCAAGCCAGCTTTATGAAGCCGCATTAGAGGGGCTTTTGCTGTTCGCTTTGCTTAATTTTCTGGTTTGGCGGCGACAGGCTTTTGCGCGCCCCGGCCTTATTACGGGTTTGTTTTTGCTTGGCTATGGATTGGCTCGCGCTTTGGTAGAGCTGGTGCGCGAACCCGACGCGCATATTGGCTTGCTGGCTGTGGCCGCAATGCCGCCCCTAACAATGGGGCAAATTTTATCGGTGCCGATGATGCTGGCGGGTGGCGCATTTATTTGGCTGGCCTATAAGAGGGTTTGATGACTGCCCCCCCACTCATTGACATCATCAAAGCGCGCATCACCAAAGATAGTGCCAAAACTGGCGCGATGCCTTTGGCCGACTATATGGCACTGGCTTTAAGCCACCCACAACATGGCTATTATATGGCGCGGCAGGCTTTGGGCGGCGATTTTATCACCGCGCCAGAAATCAGCCAGATATTTGGCGAGCTTATCGGCCTATGGTGTGCCAGCTTTTGGCAACGCATGCGCAAGCCCAACATGGATAAACCCAAATTGGCATTGGTAGAGCTGGGCGGTGGGCGCGGCACATTGATGCAAGATTTATTACGCGCCACTACTTCGGTGTCAGAATTTTGCGAAAAAACCCATCTGCATCTGGTTGAAACCAGTCCAATCATGCGTGATGCCCAACAAAAAGCCCTGCCGCAAGCCACCATGCACCAAACCATTGATACATTGCCGAATGATTTGCCACTATTGATTATCGCCAATGAATTTTTTGATGCCCTGCCCATTGCGCAATATCGCAAACAGGCACATGGCTGGGCAGAAATCTGCATTGATGTCGCAGCCGATAAGCTGGTTTTCCGCGATGGCAAACAGATAAAACAACCCTTTTCTGATGTGCAACGTGACCTGTTGCCAGATGCGCCAAAAATCGGTGATATTGTTGAAACCTGCCGCGCCGCCGAAACTCTATTGACCGATTTAGCCCGCCGCATAAAACAGCAAGGCGGGGCTATGCTTATTATTGATTATGGCTATGCGCGCCCAGCTTTTGGTAGCACTTTTCAAGCAATGGAAGCGCACCGCATGGTGCATCCATTGGCACGTCCCGGCATGGCGGATTTGACCGCCCATATTAATTTTTCTCTGCTGGCGGCTTGCGGACACAGTGCAGGCCTCAACACCAGCCCAATTATCACGCAGGGGCAGTTTTTGCATAATATCGGGCTGGATATGCGGGTGGCCGCCTTATGCGCGGCCAATCCACCCCATGCCGCCGCTATTCGTGCCGAACAAAGGCGGCTGAGCGCGCCAGAACAAATGGGAAGCCTGTTCAAAGTGTTGGCTTTACGCGCCCCCGATATGCCCGCTTTTGAGGGTTTTGCCCATGCCTAAAATCGCGCCGCTTATGCACAAAAACATCACCTATCCGCATGGATTTTTTACGCGGCTTGGCGGCGTATCAGACGGGCTTTATGCCAGCCTTAATGCTGGGCTTGGGTCGGCTGATAAGCCGCAAAATGTGCTAGAAAATCGCGCCCGTATCACCGCGCATTTGCAAGCTGATGCGCTGGTTACTGGCCAACAAACACACAGCACCACCACCGCATTGGTGGCCGCGCACAGCCACCCGCCAGCCGATGCGTTGGTGACCACCACCCCCCGCTTGGCCATTGGTGTATTGACGGCAGATTGTGTGCCAGTGTTGCTGGCGGATAATAAAAATGCAGTCATTGGCGCAGCCCATGCGGGATGGCGCGGTGCGCATGATGGTATTATTGCCTCTGTTATAGAAACCATGTTGGCACAAGGGGCGCAAAAAACCCATATTCGCGCCATTATCGGCCCTGCCATTTCGGCAGAGGCCTATGAGATAGGCCCAGAATTTCGCGCTATTTTTGCCAAAAATTATCCACGCGATATGGATTTATTCACCCGCCCGCACCGCACCATAAAATCTAGCACCCATGCTATGTTTGACCTGCCACAATTTGTGGTGCGGCAAATTGAAAGAAGCGGTGTTCAGGCTGTTAATCTTGATTTTTGCACCTATAATAACCAAGATAGGTTTTTTTCTTATCGGCACAACAGCCACGCAGGGCAAAAAGATTATGGTCGGCAAATATCAGCCATCTGTTTGCCAGCAAAATAATTTTAGAAAAAACAGATTCATAAATTGCGACTCTGCTATAGCTTTGATATGCACAATAAGATTTTACATTAGGGGCATCACATGAAAATTTTGGCAGGCAATAGCAACCCTCCATTGACCGAAGAAATCGGCACTTATCTGAAAATTCCACTGGCCAAGGCGAGTGTTAAAAGATTTGCCGATAATGAGGTATTTGTTGAAATTTTAGAAAATATGCGCGGCGAAGATGTGTTTGCTGTTCAGTCCACCTCTTATCCCGCCAATGATCATTTGATGGAATTACTGATTATTATTGACGCTTTGCGGCGCGCTTCTGCCCAGCGCATTACGGCCGTTCTGCCCTATTTTGGCTATGCACGCCAAGACCGCAAGCCGGGCCCACGCACCCCCATTTCTGCCAAATTAGTGGCCAATCTGATTGAAGCGGCGGGGGCTGACCGCGTTTTGACAATGGATTTACATGCTGGCCAAATTCAGGGCTTTTTTGATATTCCGACCGATAATTTATTTGCGGCACCAGCTTTTGTGGAAGACATAAAGCAACGTTTTAACGGCAATGATTTAATGGTTGTCTCGCCCGATGTGGGCGGCGTGGTGCGCACCCGTGCATTAGGCAATCGCCTTGGGGCCGAGCTTGCCATTGTGGATAAACGCCGCGAAAAAGCGGGGGTGAGCGAAGTCATGCACATTATTGGCGATGTTAAAGGGCGTAATTGTGTGCTGGTTGATGATATTGTTGATAGTGCTGGCACATTGTGCAATGCCGCAGATGCACTGATTGCCGAAGGTGCTACCAGTGTGTCGGCCTATGTAACGCATGGGGTGTTATCCAATCAGGCGGTAGAGCGGGTGGAAAAATCGCAACTGGATAAATTATTGATTACCGATAGTATTTTGCCGACCAAAAAAATTCTGACTTCGGAAAAATTTGCTATTATCGGCATTGCCGAATTGATTGG
>JBPCVS010000008.1:0-5238 GCA_051010295.1 Parvibaculales bacterium
GATTAACCAACCCCAATTCAACCGCTTTATCAGCATTGATATTATCGCCTAATAACAGCATTTCCATCGCCTGTTTGCGCCCGACATTGCGGCTCAACGCCACCATAGGCGTAGAACAAAACAGCCCGATATTAACCCCCGGCGTGGCAAAATGCGACTGCGCAGAACAAATGGCCAAATCGCAGGTGGCAATCAACTGACACCCTGCCGCCGTTGCCAGCCCATCAACCACGCCAATCACTGGTTTTGATAAACTCATTATTTGTGCCATCATATCAACGCATTGGCGCATGACTTTTTCAAAAAAAGCGCGTCCGCCATCTGGATTGGTGCGTTGTGCGTTTAGCTCTTTCAAATCATGCCCCGCACAAAACACATCGCCAATGGCGGCAATAATAATAACCCGCACCGCTTTGTCGGCCTCAAAAGCGGCAAGCCTTGCCGTCATTTGGTGCATTGTCTCGCACGATAAAACATTTTTTTGTGTCGGATTATTCAGCACCAACCAGCCAACCCCTGCATCAACACAATGGCTAATAGGTTGCTCATCAGAAAGATTTTTTGGAAACACCATATTATTTGACATTTTTCCACTCCTGTTTTTTCAATTCATTGCGCTTTATTTTGCCGCTCACCGTTTTGGGCAAACTATCAACAAACTCAATTTTGCGCGGATATTTGTAAGGTGCGGTGGTTTGTTTGGCATAATCTTGCAATGTTTTGACCAGCTGTTCATCGCCCTTCACGCCTTGTGCCAAAACGATAAAAGCTTTAACGACCTCGCCGCGCACGGGGTCTGGGCTGGCCACAACGGCAGATTCGGCCACCGCTTCATGTTCAAACAAAACGCTTTCCACCTCAAACGGGCCAATGCGATAGCCTGATGATAAAATGACATCATCGGAGCGGCCAACAAACCAGAAATATCCATCGCCATCGCGTATTGCGCGGTCGCCTGTTAAATACCATCCATTCTTAAAGCTGGCTTGGGTGCGTTTTGCATCATCTTTATATTCAAGAAACATACCAAGCGGCGGGTGCGGCTTCAAATTAACGGCAATATCGCCCTCTTCACCTGCTGGCATGGGGTTGCCTTCATGGTCTATAACATCAAGCACCACACCTGGGGCTGGCAAGCCCATTGAACCGGGGCGGATTTCCATGCCATCAAAAGAGCCACATAAAATAACCGTTTCGGTTTGTCCATAGCCTTCAAAAATATCCAAACCCGTTTGCTGTTTCCACAATTCAATCACTTCGGGGTTAAGCGGTTCGCCAGCACTCACGCATCGCTCAAGCGATTTGAATTGGCACCCCGACACATCATTACGCACAAACATACGATAAGCGGTTGGCGGCGCGCATAGGGTGGTAATCGGATATTTGTTCAAACAATCAATAATGACATCGGGGTCAAAGCCATCTTGGTGCAAAGCAAAAATAGCCGCCCCGCATATCCAAGGCGCAAATAGGCTGGTCCAAGCTGCTTTTGCCCAGCCCGTATCAGAAATGTTCCAGATGACTTTGCCCTGCGCGGCTTTCACCCAAAATCGGCCAGTTGTTTCATGGCAAAATGGATAGCTATGCCCATGCACGGTCATTTTTGGCTCGCCCGTGGTGCCAGAAGTAAAAAAATACAACGCATGGTCATGCGCCTGCGTGTCGGCCACTTCCTCAAGCGGTGTTAGCGTGGCAAGCTCGCGCTCATAATCGCGCCAGCCTTCTACCGCCCCATCAATAGATATTTTATGCAACGCATTCATATCCACTGCCGCCTCATCAACCACTTTGGCCAGCGACGAAATGGTAAAAATGGCTTTTGCCCCCGATGCGCGCAACCGATAGGTAATATCTTTTGCCGTTAGCTGGGTTGTGCCCGGCGAAACCACAATGCCGCGTTGCAGGCAGGCAAGAATAATCTCCCACCATGCTAATTGTCGCGATGCAATGAGCAACACAACATCGCCACGTGCCAGCCCCAGCGCATCAAGCAATGCGGCAGCCCGATTGGTCGCGCTTTTGAGTGCCGAAAAACTAATTGTTACGGGTGGGGTGTCGTCTTGCCCTGTTGTCCAAATAATTGCCGCATCATCGGGGTGCGATTGGGCTTTTTCATAAATCACATCACCAACAAAATTGGCCGCCGCCCGCCGTTGCCACTCAAAATCGCCACTTTTGGACAAATAATCTTGTGCCATCAATCTCTCTATTTGGCCGTATTGATGATTTGACGTTGGGTATATTCAGCCAATCCAACTTCGGCAAACTCAATGCCGATACCAGAATTTTTTGCCCCGCCAAAAGGAATATCTGGCGCAATGGAAAAATGTTGATTGACCCACACCGTGCCAGCCACAACGCGCTTGGCAATCGTTTGGGCTTTTTCAACATCAGCACTCCAGACCGATGCCCCCAACCCATAGGGCGAGGCATTAACATTTTTGATAACTTTATCAATATCATCAAATTTTACCACTGGCAGGATTGGCCCAAATTGCTCTTCATCAACAATATCTGTGCCATCTTCAACATCGCGCACAATCGTTGGCGTAATAAAATAACCAGCGCGGTCAATAATTTCGCCACCTGCCGCAATAATTCCATCTTTTTTGGCCTGTGCCAAAAACGCTTTTACTTTTTCAAATTGCATTTTGTTTTGCAACGGCCCGATTGTTGTGCCTTGCTTGCTACCATCATCAACAATCGCGGCTTGTGCCAGCTCAACCAATTTGGCGCACACATCTTCATAAATATCGGCATGCACATAGGCGCGTTTGAGCGCGATACACACTTGCCCGCAATTACCAAAAGAGGCCGCAAAGATTTTTTCAGCCGCATCATCAATTTCGGCATCTGGCAACACAATGCCTGGGTCGTTTCCGCCTAATTCTAAAGTCAAACGTTTTAATGTGGCCGCCGCACTTTGCATTACTTTTTGGCCAGTCGCGGTTGAGCCCGTAAATGACACTTTGGCAATATCTTTGTGACTGGTCAAATAGCCGCCAAGATCGTTTTCGTCTGTAATGGCGGCCACCACGCCATCGGGAAACACATTTTTGGTTAATTCAAAAACTTTTAATGTGGCCAAAGGGGTGGTTGGGGCTGGTTTGATGATGATGGTATTGCCCGCCAATAAAGCAGGTGGTAATTTGAACGCCATCACCAATAGCGGAAAATTCCAAGGAATAATGCCCACCACCGCGCCAAGCGGCAAATAATGCTCTTCAACGCGGCATGTCTCATCGTCTTTCACCAATTTTGGCTCTAGCCGCAATTCGGCAAAATAACGAATATAAGCCAGCGCGTATTGCACTTCGGCTTCGGCTTCGGCCATTGGTTTGCCTTGCTCACTGGTTAGCAATTTGGCCAGCATATCGGCATTGGCCTCTATTTCATCGGCAAATTTTTTGAGCAAATCAGCGCGGCTTTCAATTGGTGTATCCGCCCAAGCGGGAAACGCTTTATTGGCGGCGGCCACTGCTTTATCGGCCAGTTGTTTGTTGCCACGTGCCGCCACGCCAGCAAGCTGTTCGGTTGCGGGGTTAATTACTTGAATGGTCTCGTCGCTATCGGTCAACGCCCCATCAATCAACATTTTATAGTCAGCCATTATCTCTCTCCTTTTTCAAATTTAGCCTTTTTTCAAATTTGGGTTTAAGCCGTTTTAAGCTCGCGCACCCCCAGCTCTTGTGACACGGCTTCGCGCATATCAATTTTGCGGATTTTGCCAGTCACCGTCATTGGAAACTCATCAACAAATTGAATAATTTTTGGCACTTTATAATGCGCGATTTGGTCTTTGCAATAGGCTTGCAGGCTTTCTTGATTGAGCCCGCCATCGGGTTTTTGCAACACCCAAGCGGCAACAATTTCGCCATATTTTTCATCTGGCACACCAAACACAGCGACATCAATAATCGCCTCATGACCGCGAAAAAACTCTTCAATTTCCAACGGATAGATATTTTCGCCGCCACGAATAATCATATCTTTCAAACGCCCGGTAATTTTGCCATAGCCCGCCTCATCCACCACTGCCAAATCGCCAGTGTGCATCCAGCCATCGCTATCAATGCTCTGGGCGGTTTTTTCGCTATCGCCCCAATAGCCACGCATCACCGAATAGCCGCGTGTGCATAATTCGCCCTGCTCGCCTGCTTTCACAACGCGGCCATCTAAATCAATAATTTTCACCTCAACATGGGGGTGCACCCGCCCAATGGTTGAGACTCGCCGCTCTAATGTATCATTATTGGAAGATTGAAAACTCACTGGGCTGGTTTCAGTCATGCCGTAAGAAATGGTAACTTCTGACATATTCATTTCAGATATAACGCGTTTCATGCTTTCAACAGGGCAAGGCGCGCCCGCCATTGTGCCAGTGCGTAAATGACTGCAATCATAATTTTTGGCAATTTCCAACATGGCCACAAACATTGTTGGCACACCATAAAGTGCGGTGCATTTTTCGTCTTGCACGGCTTGCAATGTTGCCTCTGGCTCAAAAGTGGCGGCTGGATACACCACCGAACAGCCATGCGTAAGTGCCGCCAGATTGCCCATCACCATGCCGAAACAATGATATAATGGCACTGGCACACAAATGCGGTCATCGGCCTCCAAGCACATTGCCGCGCCCACAAAATAGCCATTATTGAGGATATTGTGATGGGTTAATGTTGCGCCTTTCGGACTGCCTGTTGTGCCACTGGTAAATTGTATATTGATGGCTTCCTCAGGTTGCAAACGCGCCTTTATGTCTTGCACTTGTGATAATTGCGCGGGGCTGGCTTGGCCTGCGACATCGGCAAAACGCGGTGCGCCATCGGCTTCGCCAATCACCAGCAAATGTTGCAATGTTGGGCATTTGCTTTCGCCTTTTTGCCCCAATAAGTTTGGCGTTAATTTTTCCATCATGGCGACATAATCAGAAGTTTTCAGCTTGTCGGCCAACACCAAAGCCTTGCACCCCACCAGATTGAGGGCATATTCCAACTCGTGCAACCGATAGGCGGGGTTGATATTAACCAAAATCAAGCCAAGCGCGGCAGTGGCATATTGGGTGATAGTCCATTCCACATTATTTGGCGACCAAATGCCGATACGGTCACCCGGCGCAAGCCCAAGTGAGAGAAAATAGGCGGCCATATCATCGGCGGCTTGTTGCAATTCTTGATAGGTCAGGCGTTTGTTTTGGGCGGCGGAGACAACGGCTATTTTGTCGCCCCATTTTTGCGC
>JBPCVS010000009.1:0-11854 GCA_051010295.1 Parvibaculales bacterium
CCAATTTGGTGCAACATGGCGGTGCGGTCGGTATCGGTTAACGGCAAATAACGCATTATCCCAGCTCCTTTATATAGGTTTCATAAGCGGCAACATCTATCAAATCATCTAATTCGCCAATGTCGGATAGGCGGATTTTGAAAAACCAGCCATCGCCATCACAGTCATTGTTGACGAGCTCTGGCTTGTCTTCCAGTGCGGCATTGCCCTCCACAATTTCGCCAGAAAGCGGGGCGTAAATCTCGCTGGCGGCTTTCACGCTTTCCACCACCGCCACATCATCGCCACGCGCTATTTGGCGGCCTGTTTCTGGCACTTCCACAAACACCACATTGCCCAGTTGCTCTTGCGCATAATCGGTTATGCCGACCACAGCAATATCACCCTCCACGCGCACCCATTCATGAGTCTTGGTAAATTTTTCGCTCATTTTTTCCTCTCATCATTGGCAAAATTTTTCTTAATAAATGGCAAAGCGGTTATTTTGGCAGGCAAAATTTTGTTGCGAACCAGTAAATTAACCGCCGCGCCCACCGCATAATCCGCCTCCACATAGCCCATCGCAATCGGGCGACCCAGTGATGGGCTAAAGCCGCCGCTGGTTATCACGCCAATGCGCGCACCTTGCATATTTTGAATTGGCGTGTCGGCACGCGCTGGCGCACGGCCATCGGGCAACACCCCAACCAAGTGGCGTTTTACGCCATCAGCCAGTTGTTGCGCCATAATTGCCGCACCAAGAAAGCCACCTTGCTGGCGGCGGCGTTTTGGCACCGACCACGACAAATTGGCCTCAATGGGCGAAGTGGTGGCATCAATATCCGCGCCATATAAGCAAAGCCCCGCCTCTAGGCGCAAACTATCCCGCGCCCCAAGCCCGGCCATTTCCACCCGCTCATCTTCCAGCAATAAACGCGCAAAAGCCGCGCCCTGTTCGCTTGGCAAGGAAATCTCAAACCCATCTTCGCCAGTATAACCACAACGCGAGACTAGAATTTTTGTGTCTTGCCCGCCATGTTGCCAGTGCATCCAACGCGCCTGCATAAAGCGCAAAGCCGTGCAATCGGGCAAATGTTTTGCCAGCACCTGCGCGGCCATCGGCCCCTGCAAAGCCAACAAAGCGCGGTCTTTTATCTCTAGCCGTGCGGTTTTTAAGTGGGCTTTAATATGCGCAAAATCCGCCGCTTTGCAGGCCGCATTAACCACCAGCCAAGCATCGCGGCCAAACCGCGTTATCATTAAATCATCCAGAATACCGCCCTGCTCATTGGTTAATTGCGTGTAGCGCATCGCGCCGGTTTTTAATGTCACCAAACCGCCGGGCGTTAATTGCTCCAACAGCTCCAGCGCGTCTTTATCATCATCATGTTTTGGGGCGCGCAGCCAAGCCTGCCCCATATGCGACACATCAAACAGCCCAGCTTGGGCGCGACAATGCAAATGCTCATCCATCACGCCAAGCCGATATTGCACAGGCATTTCATAGCCCGCAAAACCCACCATTTTTCCGCCCAGCGCGGCATGCAACGCATGGAGGGGTGTTTTTCGCAATCTATCTATAACTTCAGCCATAGGTGACTCCTCTTAGGTGGGCTAATAATTTAGCCCACACCATTAAAGTCACCCTCCTCTGTCATTTTTACCTGAGAGATTTCGGCAAGATTTGGCAGTTAAACTGCATCAAACCCAACCCTGACCCCTTCGGTGAGATGCCAACCATGCAATGCACTTGACCGCATTGGGCATCTTCTTTCCAGAGTGTCATCCGTTCACGGTCCTTTTGCCTGAGAGTTTCCGAGGGTGGTTTGCTCCTTCGGCCCCATCACTTTTTCAGCATGTAATGGTGTCTTCCGTGAACATTAGCTGACCATTTAACCTTAGCACCGAGTCGGCTTATGTCAAGTTGTGGCTATTCGCGCACCAGCCCAAGCTGTTTGCGCAAAGTGGCGCGATTGGCCGCAAGTTGTTCTTTTGTTAGCACAAAGCCGACAATCAATTCGGCTTTGGGGTTGCGGTTTTTTAGTTCAGAAAATTGAAAATCTGGCAAAACAAGCGAAAATGTCTCATTAGCCGCCGTCAGCCGATATTGGGTGCGCGCTATCATATTGCCAGTTTCATCTACCACCGCCAAAAAAAGCGGGAAATTTTTTCCGATTTGGCTTTGTGTGCCACGCACCACCACTTTGGCCAGCAATTTATCATCTTTGGTTTTTACACAATTGCGTGAAACAGCTGTTAGTTGCACTTTCTGCTCTGCCATGTGCCAGCTATCAGCCGTTGCCAACACGCCAGCAGGCGGGCAAGCACTACGCGCCAGCTTTTGCGTGCCACCACAAGCCGCCACAAGGTTTGCACAAATAGCCACCCAAAACACCATAAGCGTTATTTTTAATCGCTTATTCATATTATACCTTACTTGCTTGACGCACCCTCTCGTTGCAGATAAATGCAGTTGCCGATAAGTGTTGACCCATTCTGCATATTGGCAAACTATCGGAACAAAGATGGCGCGACAAGTGCAAACAAATGAAAGGCGGTCATTTCCAGTGACTAAAACAACAGACAAAATGTTACTCAGATTGCACCTCGCCAATCCGCGTGGCTTTTGCGCGGGTGTAGAACGCGCCGTGCTGATTGTTGAACAGGCATTGGCACAATATGGCGCGCCAGTTTATGTGCGCCACGAAATTGTGCATAATCGCCGCGTTGTTGAGCGGTTGGAAAAATTGGGTGCGATTTTTGTAGATGAGATTGATGAAATACCCGATGGTGCGCCAATGAATGTGCCAGTGATATTTTCTGCACATGGGGTGCCAAAATCTGTGCCGCAAGCCGCCAGCGCACGCGGGCTTAACTGGCTTGATGCAACCTGCCCATTGGTTTCTAAAGTGCATATTGAGGTGGCGCGTCATGTGGCTGAAGGGCGGCATATTTTGCTGATTGGCCATGCGGCACACCCAGAGATTATTGGCACAATGGGGCAAGTGCCTGCCGCGCATGTAAGTTTGATTGAAAATGCTGATGATGCGCACAATGTTGCCCCCCCGCCCGTGCCATTGGCCTATGCCAGCCAGACCACTTTATCGGTTGATGACACGGCAGAAATTATCGCCATATTGACACAACGTTTTGCTGATATTGCCGCACCGCATAAGGACGATATTTGCTATGCCACCACCAATCGGCAACAAGCGGTTAAAGAGCTGGCGACGAAAGTTTCTGTGATGCTGGTAATCGGGGCAAGCAATTCGTCCAATGCCCAACGATTGGTGGAAGTGGCGACACGGGCGGGTTGTGCGGCAGCTTATCTTATAAAAGATGTCACCGATATTAATTGGGAAAAACTTATTGGGGTGCAAGATGTTGGCCTAACCGCCGGCGCATCAGCACCAGAGGAGATTGTGCAGGAGGTGATTTCTGCTTTTGAACAACATTTTAACCTACACCTCATCAACCAAACAGGTTTGGAAGAGGCTGTGCATTTCAAATTGCCGCGTGCATTGCGGCAAGCATCGCAAAACTGAGCAAGGGTTGAATGATGGCTGTTTATACGCATATTTCTGAGGCTGACCTCAAACAATTTTTAACGCATTATGACCTGCCGCAGCTTGCTTCTTTCACGGGCATTAAAGCGGGGGTGCAAAATAGCAATTATGTGCTGGTGCTGGGCGACACGCGCTATATTTTGACACTTTATGAGGGTGGTGAAAATGGCGTTGACCCCGCCGATTTGCCATATTTTTTGAAATTGAAACAATATCTTGCCGCCCGCCAGATTGCTTGCCCGGTGCCAGTGGCGCAACGCGATGGCGCACTTTATGGCACATTGGCGGGTCGCCCGACGGCTTTGGTGCAGTTTTTAGCTGGCCGTAGCAGCAAATCGCCCACCCCCACCCATTGCCACGCGCTTGGCCAAGCGATGGGCAAATTGCATTTGGCAGGCCGCGATTTTGGTATGACACGTCCCAATCGGCAAAGCATGGCGCACTGGCAAAAATTATTTTCTGCCTGTCGCGCCCGCGCCGATGAAGTTTTGCCCGATATGGAAAAAATAATTGCCGACACGCTTGCCCATTTGCAAGAAAACTGGCCAAGCGATTTACCACAAGGCGTTATTCATGCTGATTTATTCCCCGATAATGTGTTTTTTGAAAAAACCGAATTAAGCGGGTTGATTGATTTTTATTTCGCTTGCACCGATTTCTTTGCCTATGATGTGGCTATCACACTCAATGCGTGGTGTTTTGAACCCGATGTTAATTTTAATATCACCAAAGCACGGGCTTTGCTGGCGGGCTATCAACAGAGCAGAAAAATGACACCAGAAGAGACTCACGCCCTGCCAATTTTGGCAAGCGGGGCGGCGGTGCGCTTTTTATTAACCCGCCTTTATGACTATTTACACCCAAAAAATGCGGGGCTGTTGGAACCCAAAAACCCTATTGATTATTTGCGCCGCTTGCGCTTCCATAAATCGGTCACACATGCGCGTGATTATGGATTGGAGAGCTAAATCAGATGATAAAAATTTATACCGATGGTGCGTGTTCGGGCAATCCTGGTCCGGGTGGCTGGGGGGCGCGTATTGAAAATGGCGATGGCACAATAGAAGAGCTAAAAGGCGGGCAAGCCAACACCACCAATAATCGCATGGAATTGCTGGCGGCGATTGAGGCATTGGCGCATTTGCCCGATGACAGCGAGCTCACACTTATCACCGATAGCACCTATACAAAAGACGGCATGACACAATGGCTGGCGGGCTGGAAGCGCAATGGCTGGCGCACAGCCGCCAAAAAGCCCGTTAAAAATGTTGATTTGTGGCGCGCTTTGGACGCGCAATGCACCCGCCACCACATTGATTGGCAATGGGTGCGTGGCCACACAGGTGATGCAGGCAACGAACGCGCCGATGAATTAGCACGTTTGGGCATGGCACCCTATTTGACGCGTTACAGTTGAGAGAGCAGATTTTCTACGCCCGAATCAACCGCTTGGCCGGGATTGCCTTCCAAATTGAGCGTATCCACCACGCCATCGCGCACAATCATAGAATAGCGCAATGAACGCAACCCCATGCCAAAGCCCGACCCGTCCATAGATAAGCCCATTTCTTTGGTCAATTCACCATTGCCATCGGCCACCATCATTACTTTGCCCATTGCATTTTGTTGTTGGCCCCACGCACCCATCACAAAAGCATCATTGACCGACAGGCAAACAATCGTGTCCACTTTTTTGGCGCGCAATTCTTCGGCTTTTTCTATAAAGCCGGGTAAATGCTGGTTGGAACATGTTGGCGTGAACGCGCCCGGCACGGCAAATAGAGCGACTATTTTGCCGCCAAATAATTCTTCTGTCGTTATTGGCGTTGGCCCCGCATCAGTAAGATGCATCAATGTTGCGGCAGGAATTTTATCGCCCAGTTTAATTGTCATTTTGTTTCCCCTTTTTAGTATCCTGCACAAGCAGATGATCGGTTACCTCAATTTGTTGTTCAATAGCGCGATTACCATCACGTAGAACAAGCGTTACTTTACGCCCAATTAAAGGATGGTCAAGCCTAGACCATGCTGGAATATCAAATAAAAAAGCATCATTGTCACCCGCAATAATGCGTGGCGTGCCAATAACATCATGCGCGCCAGCCACCAGCATCACACGCGGCTGTTTTAGGTTTTTGCCTGTTACAACCAGTTGCAAGCGCACACCATCAAAACTGAGGCGGGCGGCACGCAACGCTGGCGAGGGTGCGGTGGGGCGTGCCGCCAGCAATGTGGCGATAATATCGCGCAAAATTGGATTAGGCGGGGCACTCAATGTGTTTTTGTTGAGCGGTAATTGAAAATCAAACCCAATCGGCACACAAATCTCACGGCATATACCAACCAAAATATCGGCTTTTAACAAAGCGGGGTTTTCGGGGTTTGGAATATGCAGAGGCATTAAAAATCCAGTCGCCTGCTCATAGCCATAAAAACCCCCCACCCCATCATCAAAAAAAAATGGCGCGGGAAACTCAACCGCCGCAACTTCTATATTGGTGCTTTGGGCAAAATCAAATTCTGGCACCATGCCGCTTGCGCCCGGATAACGCCAATAAGTGTGCCAACCCGGCTGTAATTCAAATTGGATAGCGGCATAAAACCCAGTTTCCAATTTGGCCGCTATCAAGCGGGCGCGCACATTGTCTTTTATTTGCCATGTGGTGGCTTGCATAGCCACCGCAGAACCAGATAGGGAGATAAACGCCAACCCCAAAGCAACTATAAAAATCGCAAAATATCGCATGGGCGGTATTATACGCTTTTCATCGCTTATTGTCAGCCCATGCACATTTGCTTAAACTATTTTTATGAAAGCTGAAACTTTTACCAGTTTGCGCGGCCAAGTTTTGTTGGCCATGCCCGGCATGGGCGATGAGCGTTTTACGCGCTCTGTGATATTATTGATGGCGCATGATGATGAAGGCGCGATGGGTTTTGTTCTCAATCAGCCTGCGGAAGGCGCAACGCTTGGCGATATTTTGAAAAATTTGCCGCCAGAGGTGGCCGATACGGGGTTGAAAAATTTGCCCGTTTTTATTGGTGGGCCAGTGCAACTGGATAATGGCTTTGTGCTGCACACCACTGAATATGGCAAAGATGAAAATAATTTTAGCGCACAGCTACCTGCAAAAATGTCACGTTCAATGGAAATTTTGAACGATGCGGCGCGTGGCACAGGCCCAAAGCAGATGCGGTTTTATATTGGCTATAGCGGGTGGGATGCTGGCCAGCTGGAAAAGGAACTGCAAAATAATGTGTGGCTGGTATCACCATGCCATAGCGAAACCTTATTTACGCACGAACCGCAACGGCTTTATGGCGATTATGTTGCCCGTCTTGGCATTGATTTATCGGCCTTGTCTCAAGAGGGAGGCGAGGCCTGAGAATTTTGGGAAATTTGGGAGACTTGTTCATCATGGGTCAACCTGCTTGGCACAAATATCGCGCCCAACAATACACAAATGCACGACAATGAAAAAGTTACATCAATTAAAGCATTGCTGACGACACCAAAAAAATTGGGGATAAAAATCAGCGAAGCCGAACATAGGCTAATGGTGGCCAGCAAACATAAATCGCTAAAAATAATGACCCGCGTCCAAAAATTGCGATGCACCACCACGCGAATCATCAAATTAAGATGCCCTAATATCAACATACCCACCCACAAGGCAAAAGCCGTGCGAATAATCAATAATCTATTGGGTGCCACCAAATTTTGCACCCAATTATTGTCTATCAGTGCTTGCATCCACAAACTAACCAGCAAAACCATAAGGCCAAGTGCCATAATCAGCGCATAGGCCGCATGGCGCGAGCGGCGGTGTAAAGCAACCACCGCACCAAAGAAAAAAAGCCCCAGCAATAAAAGTAAAATCGTCAGCCTTATCGTTGTCTGGCGTTCGTTAAAAGCCTCCAGTGCCACTGGCGACCACAAATAAAGCTGCTGCCGTGCGGCACCTGATAAATGATAAGTTATCACCGCATTGGCAGGCACATAAAAAGCCAATTTGCCGCCCTGCCCCGATGGGCTGGGAAATTCGGTGCCGTCAGAGGCAAAAAGGCGCATCGGCGTATCATCTGCCACATCTAACCCCAACGCCCGCAACACATCAGAGGTCGGATAATTTTGTATCACAAAGGGCAAATCATCATTGTCCCCATTTTGAATAGAAAACTCTAAATAACCATCGGCACGTGCCTGCATATATTGGCCAAGATTGAGAAATTCAAAACCCTGCTGAAAACGAAGCGGGTCAGAAGCCGATGCCGACATGTTAAAGGCTGCAAACAGCACAATTAACAGCAATAATTTTGTAAGAATTTTGTGCATGTCCCTCTTCTCTCTTGGCTTTTAGTCTCTCTTGTCTTTTAGTCTGGGCGGCATTTTTTGCGAACTAAACTCTGCACAGCTTTTACATCATTATCCACCTGCACAAAACGCTCTGGCAGTGCCATCATATCGCGCACCCGTTGCGGCGTGTCTGGCGCATTGCCATAGGCTTTTTGCGCAACATCGGGAAATTTAGCCGCATGAGCAGTCGCCAAACTTACCATCACTATATCATCAGGCACATTGGCACGGCGGCGATAATGCCGCGCCGCGCCCACACCCACCGCACTATGAGGGTCTAACTGAAAATCAAAGCGATTATAAATATCGCGCATAATGTGCAATGTCTCGTCTTCATCTACCCGCTCGGCGGCAAATAAAACGCGCATTTGTTCCAGCTCTTGCGAAGCTAGGTCAAACTGCCCCGCGCTTTGCAAAGCTTCCATCTGCGCACATAAACGCGCTGGATTGCGGCCAGTAAGCTCAAAAAGCAGTCGTTCAAAATTGCTTGATATTTGAATATCCATGCTTGGGCTTTGCGTGGCCACCACTGGCCCCATCGCATAGGTGCCAGTCTCCATTGTGCGCGCCAAAATATCATTTACATTGGTGGCAATCAGCAATTTGGCCACTGGCAAGCCCATTTGTGCCGCCACATAACCAGCAAAAATATCGCCAAAATTACCAGTCGGTACACAAAAGCATACGCCTTTTTTTGCCTCTTTTTTTGCTAGTGCGCCCAACACATCTAATTGGGCAACAGCCGTGAAATAATAAACGCTTTGCGCCATCACCCGCGCCCAGTTGATTGAATTAACCGCCGCCATACCAATTTCTTGGCGGAAAGCGGCATCATTAAACATAGCTTTCACCAATGCCTGACAATCATCAAATGTGCCATTGACTGCCAATGTATGCACATTTTCATCATCGGGGGTGGTCATTTGTTTGCGCTGCACATCAGACACGCGGCCATCGGGGAAAAGCGTAAAAATATCCACCGATTTAAGGCCGCGAAAAGCCTCAATCGCCGCCCCGCCCGTATCGCCCGAAGTCGCACCAATAATAGTAGCGCGGTGTCCGCGCCGTGTGAGCGCGTCATCCATCAAACGCGCCAAAATCTGCATCGCTATATCTTTGAAAGCCAATGTTGGGCCATGAAATAATTCCAGCAAATAATGCCCATCTTCCAAAGCGCGCAAAGGCGCAATCTCTGGCACAGAAAAATTGGCATAGGCTTCATCAATCAGCCCGCCAAGCTTTTCTGCCGCCAGCGCATCGCCAATAAAAGGCGATAGCACCAGCCGCGCAACATCGCCATAGGGCGCATGGGCAAAAGAAGATAATGTGGCGGCATCTAGCTTTGGCCAATTTTGCGGCACATAAAGCCCGCCATCGCTGGCCAAGCCCACCAGCAATGTATCTTCAAAACCCAAAATTGGGGCTTGGCCACGTGTGCTAATATAATTCACGCATCTATCCTTTTGCTCGGTTTATCCAGCTTCGCACATGCCGCATGTGCACCATGTGCCATAGGCCAGAAATAAACACAAGCACAACAGCCAATCCATACCATGTAAGCATATAATCAAAATGACGATTGGGCAGGGTGAGGCGTGTTTGGCCAGCGATTGGTGCGGCTTTATTGCTCCAATTTTGCGGCCAATTTTTTGTGCTGGCCATTTTTTCACCAATAAAATCAGGCATCACCAGCCCCCAATGCCGCCCAATGGCCACAGGGTCGCGCACATAAAACAAATTTTGCGCAGGCTCATCAGCCGCATCAAATAGTGCGCGTGGCGCAGGCCAGCGCAAAATCACCTGCGGGTTGTGCATAATGGGCGGCACATAATCAGCCTGTATATGCTGCGGAATAAAGCCAGCATCCAGCAAAATAATGCTTTCATCAGCCAGCTCCAACGGCACCAGCACATGATAACCAATCGTATCGCGGCGGTTTATTTTTTGGGTCGGAAAATTATGCAATCGGGCAAACCAAAACACCGCTTGTTGCCAGCTTTTGCCCTCTATCGTGGCGCGGCGATAATCATGTTGGGCGGCAGTGAGCCGCGCAATATCTTCGGCATTGGAAATTTTTAAGGGCGGTAAATTTTGCCGTGCTTCAATGCGCGCTTGTAAATTTTGCTTCCAAACCAATCGCTCGCCTTGCCAGTGGCCCAACGTCACCAGCACAACCAACATAATAAGGGTTATCCCAGCAGGAACAAAGCCGCGTATCATGTGCAAGACCAATGGGTGCAAATGGCCTAATGCGCGGCTGGCGCACCAGCCCCCACAACATAAATAACAATAAACAAAAACAGCCAGACGACATCAACAAAATGCCAATACCATGCCGCCGCCTCAAAGCCGAAATGCTGTTGTGGCGTAAAATCGCCACCAATGGAACGGAGCAAACATACCCCCAAAAATATTGTGCCAACAATCACATGAAAGCCATGAAAGCCTGTCGCCATAAAGAAAGTTGAGCCATAAATATGCCCAGAAAAACCAAAAGCGGCATGGCTATATTCATAGGCTTGCAAAATGGTGAACATAATGCCAAGTGCCACTGTGAGTGCCAGCCCCCATTTGAGCCCTTGGCGGTCATTATGTTGTAGCGCGTGATGCGCCCATGTAACCGTTGTGCCAGAGGTGAGCAAAATGAGCGTGTTGATGAGCGGCAAGTGCCATGGGTCAAAAGTTTCTATGCCGTCAGGCGGCCAATGGCCACCAGTAAGCGCGGTGCGTTGCGTTTGTAACAAATCACCGGGAAACAAACTAACATCAAAATAAGCCCAAAACCACGCCACAAAAAACATAATTTCTGAGGCGATAAACAACATCATACCATAGCGGAAATGCAGTTGCACCACAGGTGTATGGTCGCCCGCATGGGCTTCGCGCACAACATCGCGCCACCAGCCCAACATCGTATAGGCTATGCCAGCCAGCCCAATAAGCATTACCCAAGGTGTGCCATCATGCAAATAATGCACCGCACCAATCGCCAATACCAAAACCGCAAGCGCACCAATAATCGGCCATGGGCTGGGGTTAACCAGATGATAATCGTGATGTTTTGCGTGTGTGTCTGCCATTTTATCCTCTATGTTTAATTATCCCTCTATGTTTCATCCCTCAGGCAAAGTTTTATCTGCCGCCTGTTGTCGGCTCTTAAAGAATGTATAAGACAAAGTAATTGTTTTTACACTATCCATTTGCGAATCGGTCAAAATTTCTGGGCTGATGAAAAAGCTAACGGGCATTTGCACCGCTTGGCCGGGTTGTAAAACCTGTTCGGTGAAGCAGAAACAATCAATTTTTGAAAAATAAAATCCAGCCTCTGGCGGCGACACATTATAGGTTGCCGTGCCAGTAATCACCTCATCGGTTAAATTTTGCGCGGTATAAAAAGCCAAGCTTTGCTCGCCCACTGGCAAAGCAATGGCGGGCGGCGGCGAAAAGTGCCATGGCATATCGCGGTTAAGACTGGCATCAAAGCGCACCGTAACAATGCGCTGTGATATTGTGTCAGGTGCGCGTTGCGCTATTTGGGTGGTGCCGCCATAGCCCGTAACACGGCAAAATAAATCATAAAGCGGCACCGACGCATAAGACGCGCCCACCATCAATAATGCCACCACAACAGCCAGTGCCGCAACGCGCTGATTGGCTTTTGCAAAATGGGGGTTGTTTGGGGCGCGTTTTTGCATTTATTGGCTCTTTTCTAAGGTGGGGTTGGCTTGTAAGGTGGGGTTGGCCGCGATATTATTGCTCAACCGCACCAAAGTTACGCCAAAAAACATAGCAACCCATATGAGTAGAATAATAGCCATAATCAGTGCGCGCTGGCGGCGGCGTTTAAGCAATTCTGGTGTCCAGACAAATTGGCCAATATCAGTATCATTCATAATATCACCAGCCTATCTGCCAACAGCAAAACAAAAATGAAAAACAGATAAAAAATTGA
>JBPCVS010000010.1:0-10248 GCA_051010295.1 Parvibaculales bacterium
TTCCCTCATGGCCAGAAAATGGTGTATTAAACCCATGGTTGAGAACAGTAAAAACTCTCTTGAAACCTCATTTTTGACTTATATTTGTTCAAAAAAGGTACCGCTAACGATATTTCTTGTTAATGGCGTGAAATTGCAAGGCGTTGTGACTTGGTTGGATAGCAATGCAATGTTGCTAAGCCGCGATGGTCATTCACAACTTGTATATAAGCACGCAATATCAACAGTGATGCCGAATAGTCCGGTTGAAATTGCAGTGGACGAATAAGGCAGAAGCATTGGGCGGCGAAAAACGGCAGGTTAGCCTGTTTCGTTTTTCGCCATCTGCCATAATTCTTCCATTGCATCCAGAGATAGAGCCTCAAGGTTGGCGCAATTTTGCTCCATCCAGCGAAAGCGACGTTCAAATTTCGCATTGGTATGGCGTATCGCTTGTTCTGGGTCGGCTTTAATGTGTCGCCCCATATTGGCGATGACAAAAAGAATGTCGCCAAGCTCGTCAAGCAAGCGGTTTTTATCGGGATGTTCGGCATCTAACTCTGCCTGAAACTCGGCTATTTCTTCTTGCAATTTGGCCATTATTGGCGCGATATGCTGCCAGTCAAAGCCAATCCGTGCCGCACGTTTTTGCAATTTAACGGCACGGCTAAGCGCGGGCAAAGCCAGTGGCACATCGTCCAACAGGGAAGGGGGGCGGGTGCCAGACTGCGCGGCCGCACGAGCGCGGCGTTCGCTCGCCTTAATATCTTCCCAACTGCTGTCAGTTTGCTTGTCAGCCGCCGCATCAGCAAATATATGTGGATGCCGACGCTCCATTTTATCGGCAATCGCGGTCGCCACATCATCAAAGTTAAATAGCGCGCTTTCCTCCGCAATGCGGGCATGAAACACAATTTGTAAGAGCAAATCACCCAATTCGCTTTTAAGGTCGGTCATATCCTCGCGTTGAATCGCATCTATCACTTCATAGGCTTCTTCAATGGTGTAGGGCGCGATAGAAGCAAAATCTTGCTTTCTATCCCACGCACAACCCGTTATTGGGTCGCGCAAAGCCACCATAATCGCCAACAGGCGATCTAGCGGGTTTTTATGATTCGTGTTCGGGGGCTTGGTCATTGTGCCAGTTTGACAGATTTTATAGAAAAAAATAGGGGGCTATATGAAATTTCCCTGTTTTCTTCACTTTTTTATGGCTATTTATTCGCATAATACATATTATGACAAATTATATATTATTCACAACGGGCAGAAATATCCGAATTATCGCTCAAATAAATCGCCAATGATGCGTTGCTTGCGCCGCCCCAAAATGATGCAAAATTGCCTTTTGCCTCGCCAGCAAAATCGCTCAACGGAATTTCCGCAAAATTTTCGCTATTGATGCCGTCCCAAACAATAATGTTGGGTTTTTCTGCGCCCTCACCGCCCAAATCATCAACCGACCATGCAAAATTTATGAGCCCTACTGAGCAAGAAATAATGCTGACACTATCGCCTGCCGCCCAAACAAAGCGACTGGGCATGCTCACAAGACTGGCCACAACTGCCAAAAACAGCGCGATACGTAATCTTTTCATCATAAATCTCCTTAAATTATGGACAAACATTGGCAAAACTTAAACTCTGAAGCGCGGTGGGCTGATTTTCCACATTTTGATAGCGATAATCGGCGGGTAAGGATTGTGCAGTCGCATCAGCCGAACAGCCTTTATTTTCGCGAAAACGGCCATTGGCGCAGGTGCACCAGCCATTAATTGCGGTGGTCACGATTGAACTACCATAATCATAGCACCAATCTGGCGCATTGCTGGCTTGGCACACACTGCAGGTATAGGCACGATTATTAAAATCAGTTTCATTGCTAAGAAATGAATCACGATAGCTATTGGCATCCGCATCGGGCTGATTTTCCATGATGGACACAACATATTGATAATTCCATGAGGCGTTTTTTTGCGCAATACAGCTGCCGCCTTCAAATCGTACAAGCAGCCGTGCCGAATTTTGGCGGCGGCGCGCCACATTGCCCGGCACATGAAACACCAAATCATCGCCAGAAAACCGATTATAAGCGAATGAGAATTTATACGCACCCGTGCTGATGCTATGCTCGCCATCCAGCTCTGCCATATCGGTCTGATAAATGGTGCTGTTTGGCGTATCAAGGGCCTGTTTTATGCGCTTAAACTCGCCTGCAAAAACCGCCCTTTGGCAGCTTTCAACCACATAATGCTTGTCCCAACTTAAAGATTTTACTTTCCGCCAATAAACATCGGTCATTTGCTGGCACATTGTCGTGCGCAAATTGTCTTTATTTTCATAAATATCACGCGCCCCTGCTGCCGTTAAATTATCAATAATTTGCCGCGCATGCACCATGCAATTTTCAGATACCACCCCGTCTTTTTTGCAATAATCGCCTTCAAATATCTCCCGCGCATTGGTATCATTTTTGAATACGCCCAAATCTTCCAGCAACTGCACCGTCAATTTTGAGTTATCATATCTTTTTTCATAAATTTGTTTGACAATAAAAAGATTAAGGTCGTCAGAAGTTGCTTTTATCGCGCAAACTTTTAGCCGTGCCATATCGCGCACGGGCAAACCCAAAATGCACTCACGCAAATAGTCAGCCTCCTCTTGCGTCAATACCCTAAGTTTGGCATTGGTAAAAGCATCATTGTCAATCTCTATCGTGGCATAAAAATTTATCAGCACGGCACTGGTAATTTCGGCTTCATTTGCGCCAATCAACGCCCATTGTGTGCTGCTCACAGTGCATTGATTTATTTGTGTTGCGATACTTGCATAACATCTTTCCCATTCCACAATAGGAAAACTTATCACATCATGCCCGGCTGCTTGCCAATCAATAAAACTTTGTGCCGTAGAAAAACCAGCCAAAATGGATAACCAATCTTTCAACACCGAAGTGGTAGAACTTGCCAGCAAGCCTGAGCTTACAATGTCGCCGCGTATATCAATATCTGAGATGCCCAACCTTGTCAGATAATCAAGCGAAACACCCGCATCAACAAAAAGAGAAATTCCAGCCAATGATAAATCCGACTGCGTGCCACCCGCCAGCGCACCAATCAACCAGCGCGAGGCCGTCTCCGTGTCATAATTATCAATCTCGCTTTGCCAATCTTCAAGCGTTGTTGTGCTGGCGGTCGGCAAAATCGTTTCTAAATAATCCAACTGCCAATTCAAAATTGAATCAGCCGATGAATCCACAAGCGCGCTACTGGTAAAATCAATTTCTAAATCTGCTAAATCATCAGCCGATAAAGTGCCGTCAATAATGCTGTCTTTGGCGGCCACTATTTTGGCCTCAAGCGCGGCGGTTGCCAAATCTTCTTGCAAAATTAAAAAACTGATTTTGGATAATTGCGCACACGTGGCGGTGCTTTCATCCAAATTAATGTCAGGTGCGCTGGTGGCCGCCGCTACCGCCGCCTGACAATCAGCTTGGGTAACCGAGCCATCATTGGCACTGCTCCAAATTATCGCGTCTTCGGTAGTTTTGGTATAGCCCTTATCATCGGCAGCCGCCGCCAGATAATCGGCATAGCGACCATACCCTAAAGCAATAACATAATCGCGCCCTGCACCGCCGCCAATCTGTGCATAATCTGAATAGGCAATATCAGCACACCCACCTAACAAATTTTCAAGGCCCGGCAAAACACCTGACAAAAGCTGTGATGACGCACGGCAATCATTGGCAAATGCCCCGCTTGTTTGACTGCGCGCCGCCGCCCAAAGGGTGGCATCATTTTGCGTTAAACCATAACCGCGCTCGGCCGCCATCACATAATCAGTATGCGAACCATAGCCAGCATTTTGGGCCGCATCATATTGCGCTTGCACATTTTCAAATTGCGCGGCAGTGAGATTGTTACAATTCTCTCCATAAATTGCTTGGCAATCGGCATCAAGTGTCGCATCAAAATCCCAACTGCCTATTGGGGACGCATCATCATAAGCCCCACCACCAGAGCCCGTTGAACTAAAACCACGCCGCGCTTCAGCCACCACGATACCGACTGCAAGCAGCAACAAAACAAAAATAATAATTTTGCGATAATTCACTTTTTCCATGACATTCCTCAACTTTCATTACACAACTGGCAATACACAACTGGCACACACATTACCGACAAGAACCCGTTTGGTCACACGCACACCCAACTGCCGATGTTGACATGGCCGTCACTGGCCGTGGGCAAAGCCATTCTGGCACATGCGCACCAAGCAAAACCCGCCGCTCACCGCTTGGGGTTGTGCTGGTCCCCGTCCATATTTCTTCGCCTTCGGCAAGGCGGGCTTGCGTGGCCATAGATTTAACATAATCATAGGCATCGCGTTCATCGGTGCCGACACCAAAATAACAGGCGGGGTTGGGTGGGTCACCACAATTGGTTACAAAGCGCATAAAATGGGCTTGCGTTAAATCATAAAATTGGCAATCGCCCGACCCTGTGCAAGTGCAGCTTTGCAGATAAAAATTATTACCCGCAATGCCAGAGCACACATTGGCGCATTGCAAACCGATTTGACCGGGTTTAATGCTGTTTTCTACCCCACTAATGCTATGCAAAAAATGCAAATTAACCGCATAGGGAATCGTTTCGTCATAAGCATTTTTCCACCGCTCATTCAGATATTGATTGATATTTTCAGCATATTTGAAACAGCTACTCGTCACATTCACTTGCGTTGTTATGGGAATACCACCAACCACCAGCTTATTGCCAAGCTCGGTTGTGGCATTAACACCATTAACCAGTGATAAAAAATCATTCTGGACGGCACGCGCAACTTCTGTGCCATTGGCTTGTGCCGCCCGCTCTTTAACGCCATTAATATAAGCCTGATAGCCAACAATGCCGACTGCCGATATAATGCCAATAATGGCCACCACAATCAGCAATTCACTCAGCGAAAACCCGCTACGCACCATAAACGCACTCCTCACACAACAATTAACCATAGACTATAAAAATGCCACACAACAATAAAATTATCAGTCAGTCTCCAGTGCCAGCCGCATCCCATCATAGGCAGGCACAACATTTTCTGGCAATTCTTGTCGCAAAATTTCATAATCCATATCAATATGCAAATTGGTCAAAATAGCTTTTTTGGGCTTAAAATATTCAATTTTCTGCAAGGTTTTGGCTAAGTGAAAATGTGTCGGATGCGGGTCGCGCCGCAACGCATCAACAATCCACACATCTAACCCCATAAGCATATCCTCACTTTCTTTGGGAATATCGCTAATATCGCTGGAATAAACAACATCGCCGATGCGATAGCCAATACTATCAATTTTGCCGTGAATTTGCCGAAATGGATGCGCTAAAATTATACCCCCCGCCCCGCTTATTTCTATCGGGCGATAGGGCGTGTCAATTTTATTGAGTTGCAAAATAGATGGGTAATCCGAACCTTTAATCTGCTCAAAACAATAGCCAAAACGATTGGTCAAAGTCTGCGCGGTTGGCGTATCCATCCAAACTTTTATGCGTTGGCGGTGGGCATAAACCAAAGCGCGCAAATCATCTATGCCATGCGACTGGTCGGCATGGTCATGCGTGTATAAAACGCCATCTAGCCAGCGCACACTGGCCGCAATTAATTGTTGGCGCATATCAGGCGATGTATCAATCAAAACTTCCGTGCGCTTTTGCGGGTCCACCATTTTGCGCACCAGCAAAGAACACCGCGTGCGAAAATTTTTCGGGTTAGACGCATCGCACAGCCCCCAATCACCATCAATGCGCGGCACACCGCCTGACGACCCACACCCAAGCACAATAAATTCAAGCACCTTCTATCTCCGCCACGATTGGACGCGGTGCTTTTTTGAATAGGGTGAAAAAATTATCGCTCGTGATACGCGCCAATTCTTCTGGCGACACATTTTTAAGCTCGGCCAGCGCACGCGCCGTGTCCACAACAAAAGACGGCTCATTGCGTTTGCCCCGATTAGGAACGGGAGCCAAAAACGGTGAATCCGTTTCAACCAGCAATCTTTCAAGCGGAATATCAGCAATGGTAGCGCGCAAAGCATCGGCATTTTTGAAAGTGGCAATGCCCGAAATTGAAATATAAAAACCCATTTCCAACACGCGCTGTGCCAGCGCCGCCCCCGCCGTAAAACAATGAATAAGTGCTGGATAAGCCCCTTCCCTATATTCGCTTTCCAAAATATCAACAGTGTCTTCATCAGCATCGCGTGTATGCACAATAAGCGGCAGTCCAGTCGTGCGGCAAGCCTCAATATGGGCTTTGAAATTTTTTTGCTGGGCAAGGCGTGGGCTATGCTCATAAAAATAATCAAGCCCGGTTTCACCAATCCCCACCACTTTGCTATGTGCCGATTTTTCAATAAGGTCACGCGCCATTATAGCGGGCTCATTGCCAGCTTCATGTGGGTGAATCCCAACCGAACACACAAGATTATCATGCGCTTGCGCCAGTGCGATAATTTTATCGGCTTCACTAAATTTGGTAGAAATTGTTACCATCAGCCCCACACCCGCCTGTTTTGCACGCAACAAAACAGCTTCGCGGTCTTCGGCAAATTCGGCAAAATCCAAATGGCAATGACTATCAACAAGCATCATCAAGCTCTATCAAATGTATTGCCCATCATCAACTGTAAAAGATGAACCGTTAATGCCTTTTCCTTGTCCACCCGCCAACAGCAATAGCACACCATCTAAATCACTCATTTCACCCAAACGGCGGCGCGGAAAGCGCGCAATTTGTTTTTGCCCGCCTTCGCTTTTCCACCAAAAATCATTAATTTCGGTTTCAATATAGCCGGGACAAATCGCATTCACATTTATATCAAAACGCGCCCATTCTCGCGCCAAGCCTCGTGTCATCATCATAATACCTGCTTTTGACATGCAATAAGGCGTGAGACTCGGCAAAACATGGGTGGCACCAACAGAAGCGATATTGATAATCCGTGCCGATTGTTTGGCGGCAATATGGTGACGCGCAAATTCTGTCGCCATAAAAAATGGGGCGATCATATTGGTGGACATAATCATATTGACATCTTCGGGCTGCATATCCAAAGCCGATTTTGCGATATTCATGCCCGCATTATTGATAAGAATATCTGGCATTATTTCGGCTTGCGCCAAATGAGCAAAAAATTCTGGGATTTTATCAAGCGCATTCACATCAAGCGCATGGCAGATTATTTGCGGTTCATCGCTGTCAAGCGCGTCATTTAATTGGGTCGCCAAAAGCTGCAAGCGGTCCATCCGCCGTGCCGCAATAATAACGCGTGCGCCTGCACTGGCCAACACGCGGGCAAAATGCGCCCCCAAGCCAGAGCTTGCGCCTGTCACCAATGCAATATGCCCATCTAAATTATTTGGCAAATCGCTGGAAGTTGAAATATCTGTTGCACTCATTTTAATTCCATTTGCAAAAATCATTTTGACACAATGTTATCAGATTTGCCAGACTTAGAAAAAGATAACTGGCAAACAGGCAAATAGGAGAAAATATGAACCACACCCCCACCCCACCCATTCAGTTGGATATTATTTCCGATGTTATTTGCCCATGGTGCTATATCGGCAAGCGCAATTTGGATAGGGTTTTGCAAAACCTATCGGAAACTGGCACACACCGCGTCAATATCATGTGGCGGCCATTTCAGCTTGACCCACAAACCCCGCCAGAGGGTTATGACCGCGCCAAACAAATGCAGAGAAAATTCGGTGCCGATGGTGGCCGAAAAATTTACCAAAATATTCTAGCCGCATCAGAAGGTTGCGGCATTAATTTTGCTTTTGATAAAATTATGCGCACCCCAAACACCCTCAATGCCCATCGGCTTATCCGTTGGGCGGCCAGCACTGGCGCACAGCACCAAGTGGTTGAAAGCCTGTTTGCCAGCTATTTTGAACAGGGCAAAGATATTAGCGATAAAGATATTTTGCTGGATATTGCGCGTGACAATATGATGGATGTCGCACTTGTTCAGCAGCTGCTGGCCAGCGATGTTGATATTGCGCAAACCCAAAATGATGATGCTGCGGCACGCGATTTGGGCGTGAGTGGTGTGCCAGCTTTTCTGGTGGGTGGCAAAATGCTTTTGATGGGGGCGCAAGACCCTGCTTATTTGCTAAAATTTTTAACCCGCGCACAAGAAAAATTGCTTGCTCAAACAGTCGCCAATTCTACCAGTTGAGCCGCGATATTTTTTGCCGCTTGTAGTTTTTCATTGGCACTGCTCGCTTGCAGGCGAAAAACCAAACTTTCATCAGGGCGAAGCTTCACCCTATTATTATGTGTGCTGATATAATTGATAAGCGCGGCGGGATTGGTGAAATTCTTGTTTCTAAAAAACACCGCCACCCCTCTTGGCCCAACATCCAGTTTTTCAATTCCCGCCCCCAAACAATCTATTTTAATCACCAACACATCAAGCAAATGGCGCACTTCTTCTGGCATTGCGCCAAAGCGGTCAATCAATTCCGCGCCAAAATCATCAATCTCCGCCCGATTGTGCAAGCCGCCAAGCCGCTTATACAGCCCCATGCGTAAATCTAAATCCGACACATAATTTTCGGGTATCAGCACCGAAATACCGACATTTATTTGCGGTGCCCAATTTTCGTCAATGACGCGCCCTTGCTGGTTGGCCACTGCTTCTTCTAGCATCGTTTGATATAATTCATAGCCGACTTCTTTTATATGCCCCGACTGCTCTTCGCCAATCAAATTGCCGGCCCCGCGCAAATCTAAATCATGGCTGGCCAATGTGAACCCAGCACCCAAACTATCCAGCGATTTCATTACTTTAAGTCGTTTCTGCGCGTTTTCTGTTAAAATCTTGTTTTTATTATAAGTTAAATAAGCATAGGCGCGTAATTTTGAACGCCCTACCCGCCCCCGCATCTGATAAAGTTGTGCCAACCCAAACCTATCCGCATGGTGAATTATTAATGTATTGGCTGACGGAATGTCCAATCCGCTTTCAATAATTGAGGTAGAAAGCAACACATCATAGCGACCATTATAAAAATCTGTCATGCGTTTCTCTAAATCGCTCCCGACCATCTGCCCATGGGCTTCAATAAAGCTGACTTCTGGCACATCATTTTGCAAAAAACCCGCAATTTCAGGCATATCTTTGATGCGTGGCACAATAATAAAACTTTGCCCCGCCCGATATTTTTCGCGCAATAGGGCTTCGCGTATCCCCACCCTATCAAATGGTGCAACATAGGTGCGCACCGCCAGCCTATCAACTGGTGGCGTGGCAATCAGCGAAAGGTCGCGCACGCCTGTTAGTGCCATTTGCAATGTGCGCGGAATGGGGGTCGCGGTTAAAGTTAAAATATGCACCTGTGCGCGTAGCTCTTTCATGCGCTCCTTATGCGCCACACCAAAATGTTGCTCCTCATCAATCACCACCAATCCCAGCCGATTAAACGCAATATCTTTTGATAATAAAGCATGGGTGCCAATCACAATATCTGCTGTGCCATCGGCCAAGGCTTTGCGCGTTTGGCGCGCTTGTGCAGCCGACACCAAACGCGACAATTCGTATAATTTTATCGGCAGCCCACTAAAACGTGCGGTAAAACTTTGCATGTGCTGATGCGTCAATAAGGTGGTCGGGGCAATCACCGCCACTTGCTTGCCGCTCATTGTGGCCGCAAAAGCTGCCCGCAATGCCACTTCGGTTTTTCCAAAACCAACATCGCCACAAATCAACCTATCCATAGGCCGCCCGCTTGCCATATCCGCTAACACCGCTTCAATCGCATCTAATTGATCATCGGTTTCTTCATAAGCAAAACGAGAGGCAAAGCCCTCATATAAGGACGGCTCTGGCACCATCTTTTCGCCATCGCGCATTGCACGGGCGGCGGCAATTTCTATCAGCTTGTCGGCCATCGCCAATAGTTTTTCTTTTAGCCGCGCTTTGCGCATTTGCCATGCAGACCCCCCCAATTTATCAAGCTGAACACGCATATCATCGCCACCAAAGCGGCTGAGTAACTCAATATTTTCAACGGGCAAAAACAACCGCGCATCACCATAATAAACCAGCTTTAGACAATCATGCGGTGCGCCACCCACATCAATCACTTGCAGCCCCTCAAAACGGCCAACCCCATGTTCAACATGGACAACATAATCACCGATGCTTAGACTGCTGGCTTCGGTTAAAAAATTATGAGCGCGTTTGCGCCGCCCACG
>JBPCVS010000011.1:0-8964 GCA_051010295.1 Parvibaculales bacterium
TCGGCGCAGATTATTCCGACACGGCTTAGCTTTGTTGATATTGCTGGCTTGGTGCGCGGTGCGGCACAAGGCGAAGGGCTTGGCAATCAATTTTTGGCCACTATCCGCGAGGTTGATGCCATTGCCCATGTGTTGCGCTGCTTTGAAGATAGCGATATTACCCATGTGGAAGGCCGCATTGACCCCTTGGCCGATGCTGAAACGGTGAACACCGAATTAATGTTGGCCGATTTGGAAAATTTGGAAAATCGTGCCGCCAATTTGCGCAAAAAAGCCACCACCAAAGATAAAGCCGCGCTGGCCGAATTGGAATTGGTGGAATTGGCATTGACGCAACTGCAAGCAGGCAAGCCAGCACGGCTGGCCGATGTTCCGCCAACCCACGCCAACGCGTTCAAAAATTTGCAACTGCTCACCGCCAAACCCGTCATTTATGTATGCAATGTGGAAGAAGCCAGCGCCGCCAAAGGCAACAGCCTATCGGCAAAAATGACCGCCCAAGCCGCCAAAGAAGGCGCGGAAATGGTGCTTGTATCGGCGCGGATTGAAGAAGAGTTGGCGCAATTAGACGATGGCGAAAGGCTGGAATATCTGCAAACATTGGGGCTGGAAGAAGCGGGCCTCAATCGGCTTATTCGGCAAGGCTATGCACTGCTTGATTTAATAACCTATTTTACCGCCGGGCCCAAAGAAACCCGCGCTTGGACAATCAGAAGCGGCAGCACCGCCCCGCAAGCGGCTGGCATCATTCATAGCGATTTTGAGCGCGGCTTTATTCGTGCCGAAACAACCGCCTATGATGATTACACCCAATTTGGCGGCGAACAAGGCGCACGCGATGCTGGCCGCCTGCGCCAAGAGGGTAAAGACTATATCGTCCAAGATGGCGATGTCATGCTGTTCCGCTTTAATGTATAGGGCGTTTTAATGTTTAGGGTGCTTTAAGGTGCTCAATCTCCAAATCACCCCAATGTTTTTTCCAATATTCGGCAACTAATCGTCGATGGCAATGGTGCGGCAATGCCTCGCTACACATTAAGCACCCGCCGTCAATCTGCGCTTTCTCTATATTTTCAATTTTTCGCTTTTCCATAAGGTCTGCAAAATCAACCTCATATTGCTCCCAGCTACCTTTATGTTTTTTGTAAGCATCCAAAATCTCTTTGGTCGGAGCAAGTTCGGGCATGTGCACATATTCAAGATCGTGCTGTTTGCAGAAATAAGCCAAATCATCGCGTTTGGTGAAACCTGCGAGTTGCGAAACATTATTTAATCTGACATCAATCAGCCGCTTGACACCTGCATCCCTCAGAAGCCTAAAAAATGTTTCAGCGTTTTTTTTAGTAAAACCCAAAGTGCTTAGGTGCATATCACCCAGCTCCTGCACGCTTATAGGCTAGTTTAGATTGTGCCGCCTCATAGACTGCCTCGTCAGGCGAACGAAATAAATCTGGCTCTCGCCCTGCTTTTGTTGCCCCAATAATTTCTTCATGACTTTTGATATGGGTTTCGTTGCCCGCTTTCAAAATATGAAAAACATCTGCACCACGCACCACCAAATGACGCGCAACCAAATGTGTTCGGTGACAACCAAGCGGATCTTTTTCCGAACACATCAACGCCAATCTATATTTACACGCCCCAACCATCACCCTATCTATGCCATCAGAAAATATTTTCGTATCAGCAACTTTATCCCAATCCACCTGCCCATCTTCAAAGTATAAGGCTTTATTGGCTGGCCTCGCACCAAGCTCATGCCCCAAAAAAACATAAGAAATGCCAGCTTCCAGCAGGCTGTTTTTCAAATTCTCTTCCGAAAATTGCGGCGCGTATTTGCTATAGGGAACAGAGCGCACATCGCCAATAGCCGTGATTTCATGGTTTTTCAATATCGCCAAAAAATCGCCAATTTCATAATTGGAATGACCAACTGTAAAAACTTGCTCGCTCATTTTATTTCCTCGCATTGTTAGACACCATAATCCCAGCAATTAACTTAGAGGCATACTTCGAACCATTTACCTCATATGGTCCGCCCAAGCTGACACATATTAGCATATTTTCAGTGATTCGTTTTTCTTCACCAACTTTCATAGAATCATTATCTTTATCAAATACAAGGTCAGTGATGGGTAAATCATATTCATATTCAGCATATTGAAAAACACCCCTCAACTGCCTTTTTACTCTTCCTTCTTTTTTTATTCCTTTAAGCATTAAACGCGGCAACTCAATCAAAGCCAACGAATTATTATATTGCTCAAACGAAGATTCAAATATGCTTTGACGTTTACCCCAAAGTGAAGCCATCTCACCATCAACCAATTTCTTGGTTTCTTCCCATGTAATCTTCCCCGCATACTCCCAAGGGTCTCCAGAAATTCTATAGTTTTCTGTCTGGTATGGAATTGATGAATTGCTTGTCCTGTTAGGCTCAAGCGGCACACGAACAATATCCAGAAGTTTAGGGTAACCAAAACGATTTCTATATGTTTGCTCATTTTCTATTATTGCGTCGGATTTTTTACCAATGGGGCGTATCCACTCGCCTGTATTCACATCTTTGCCAGCAAAACAATGTCCACCTTCACGCCATGAATTGGCTAAACATATTATATCACGATAGGGCATATTTTCCCATTTCTTATTATTTCTATTGCTGTATGAGTTTAAAAAATTTTTAAAAAATGTCAAACGTCAGAACCCACTTCATTTTTGAAACGGGGTTTTGCAAAATTGAAAACCTAATGCTGGTTAGACCATATTTTGCGCATTGAGAAATACATAAGACCGGCGAAAATGAATAGATAAATCATCACCATAAAGCCGATGCGGTGGCGCGCTTCTAATTCTGGCTCAGATGCCCAGCTTAAAAAATGCGTTACATCTAAAGACATTTGTTCTCGCGTGGCTGGTGTGCCATCGGCATACTCAACCAAATCATCAACAAGCGGCGGCGGCATGGCTATTTTTTCGCCCTCAATATAGGGGTTATAATAAAAGCCAACATCCATTTGCATGCCTTGTGGTGTGTCCTCATAGCCCATCAGCAAAGCGTGGATAAAATCCGCCCCGCCCGCATAGGATTTAACAATCAATGATAAATCTGGTGGAAAAGCACCACTATTGGCCGCCCGTGCGGCATTTTGATTGGGAAAAGGCTCAATAAAACGATCACGCGGCAAGCCAGAACGCTCATACATATCGCCAAATTCATCTGGCCCGTCCTCTACATTATATTCAGCCGCAATCGCTTTCACTTCGGCTTCGCTAAATTCTGGCCCACCCGCTTGGCTTAAATTGCGGAAGAAAAGATATTTCATGCCATGACACGCGGCACACACCTCTTTATAGACCTGAAACCCACGCCGCAAAGCGTTGCGGTCATAAGTGCCAAACGCACCCGCAAAGCTCCACTCCATTGCTTCAATCGGGCGCGCTGTTTGCGCGGCTTGGCTCGGTGCAGTCCAAATGCCAATAACCATCAGCACCGCAATCAATAATTTGCATTTATCTTTCATATTTATTCCCTCTTATGCCCCTTATTGCGCTGGTGTATGCGTATCAGACAGCACGGATGTCGAGATACTCTCTGGCACATTTTTGGTTTTTTCTACAAAGCCTAAAATCGGCAGGATAATTAAGAAATGCGCGAAATAATAAACAGTGCCGATACGCGCCAAAATGATGTAAATGCCTTCGGCTGGTTGCGCGCCCAAATAGCCTAGCAATAAACAATCCAACACAAAAATTGCGAAAAACTGCCTAAATAATGGGCGATACCGCGCCGAGCGCACTTTTGATGTGTCTAACCATGGCAGTAAGAACAAAATGAAAATCGCGCCAAACATGAGCGTTACCCCGCCCAACTTGTCTGGCACTGCGCGCAAAATGGCGTAAAATGGCAATAAATACCATTCTGGCACAATATGCGCAGGGGTCACAAGCGGGTTGGCTGGAACATAATTATCGGGATGGCCAAGCGCGTTGGGGGCAAAAAAGATAAAATAGGAAAATAGAATTAAAAACACCGAAAGCGCAAAACCATCTTTGATTGTGTAATAGGGGTGAAACGGCAATGTATCTTGCGGCGACTTCACCGATACACCAATCGGGTTGTTATTGCCCGGCACGTGCAACGCCCAAACATGCAACGCCACCACCCCAACAATAAGAAATGGAAACAAATAATGCAGCGAAAAAAAGCGGTTTAATGTTGGGTTATCAATGGAAAAGCCACCCCAAAGCCACATGGAGACATTTTCGCCTATTAGCGGGATAGCACTAAATAAATTGGTGATAACGGTTGCGCCCCACAAGCTCATTTGTCCCCATGGCAACACATAGCCCATAAAGCCAGTGGCCATAAGCAATAGGTAAATAATAACCCCCAAAATCCACAACACTTCACGCGGGGCTTTATAAGAGCCGTAATACATACTGCGGAAAATATGAATATAGGTGGCCAGAAAAAACATAGACGCACCATTGGAATGAATATAGCGAATGAGCCAGCCATAATTTACATCACGCATAATATGTTCAACCGAGCTAAAAGCAAAATCTACATGCGGTGTGTAGTGCATGGCCAACACAATGCCAGTGATAATTTGCGTTACCAAACAAAAGGTTAAAATGCCGCCAAATGTCCACCAATAATTGAGGTTTTTCGGCGTTGGGTAGTCAATAAAACTATCATGTGCCACGCGCAAAATAGGCAAACGCGAATCCAACCATTTGCTAAAACGACTATTCGGCTGATAAGTGCTGTCACCGCTCATAATGTTTTCCTAATCCTTTATTAACCAATTGTAATGCGTGTATCTTCAACAAATTTGTAAGGTGGGATTGCAAGGTTTGTTGGCGCAGGGCCTTTGCGTATCCGACCCGATGTGTCGTAATGCGACCCATGACATGGGCAAAACCAGCCATCAAAATCGCCTGCCTGCCCCAATGGAACACAACCAAGATGTGTGCAAATGCCCACCATAATCAACCATGCCGCTTGGGTTACCCGTGCCGCATCGCTTTGTGGGTCGGGCAAAGTGTCCACCACCACATCGCGGGCGGCTTCAATTTCTGCTTTGGTGCGGTGGCGAATAAAAACGGGCTTGCCGCGCCACATAACGGTAATACTCTGGCCGACTTCAACATTGGATATATCAACCTCGGTAGAGGCCAATGCTTTCACTGAAGCATCGGGGTTCATCTGGTCAATCAGTGGCCATGCGATATTGGCCGCCCCAACAACAGCAAAAGCACCAGTCGCTAAATATAAAAAATCGCGGCGATTAGGGTCATCTGCAATCGGTAAATTTGTATCAGCCATTATTCTCTCCTTCTTGCCCCTTTCAATTATGCCCTTTATAAGCAAGACATGGGCTGAGGCAAATGAATGAATGCTTTGCCTGTTAATATGTGCCTGTTAATATGTGTCGCCACAACCTATTAAAGCGCGATTTATTAACGCCTTATATAGTATAAATTATTGTAAATAAAAATATATTTTTTCAATTTTGAAGTAATTTTATGTCTAAAAAAACGATTGATAATTCTGCGCTTGAGCAACAAAAAAACACTGCGGCCAATTGGTTTTCGGCTCTGCGTGACGATTTATGCGCCCGTCTCGAATCACTTGAGCCAGAAGGCGCGCATTTTGAACGTAAAAAATGGCACCGAAAAAATGAAAATAATAATGCTGGTGCCAGTTATGGTGCCAGTCATGGTGCCAATCATGGTGGAGGCGGTGAAATGGCACTCTTGCACGGCACAACATTTGAAAAAGCGGGTGTGCATATTTCCACCGTCTATGGTGAATTATCGGAATCTTTTCGCGCACAAGTGGCTGGCGCACAAGATGATCCGCATTTTTGGGCATCGGGCATCAGCGTTATTATTCACCCGCGCAACCCACACGCCCCCACAGCACACATGAATACGCGCATGGTGGTAACAAGCAAAAGCTGGTTTGGTGGTGGCGGTGATTTAACCCCCATGCTTGCGCCTGCGCGCACCAGCGACCACAAAGACACGCAAGATTTTCATGCCGCCTATAAAGCCGCCTGTGATGTTCATAACAAAAATTATTATCAACATTTCAAAAAGCAATGTGACGATTATTTTTTTCTGCCCCATCGCAACGAAAATCGCGGCACGGGCGGCATCTTTTTTGACCATTTGAATAGTGGTGATTGGGCGGCGGATTTTGCCTTTGTGCAAGATGTTGGCCGCACTTTTGCTGATATTTATCCGCAAATTGCGGCACGGCGTATCAATCTGCCCTATGATGAAGCCGCCCGCGCCCAACAGCTAAAATGGCGGGGACGTTATGTAGAATTTAACCTGCTTTATGATCGTGGCACAATGTTTGGGCTAAAAACGGGTGGCAATGTAGAAAGCATTTTATCCTCCATGCCGCCAATGGTGGCATGGTAATAGGGTGCGCCATAAAGCTTTAAGCAACCGCAAATAGTATAGCTTTTTTTATTTATACCCACCGCCAAAAGCAGTGGCACACTATGCCAATGGTGGGCAAAATAAAAAATGGCAATCTATGACAATCAAAATTTTAATCGGCGATTGTCTAGAACACACCCGAAAACTGAAAAGCCAATCGGTGCATTGTGTTGTAACCAGCCCACCCTATTGGGGCTTACGCAACTATGAGGTGGCGCACCAGCTTGGCATGGAAACAACACCTGAAGCCTATGTTGACCGATTATGCGCACTCTTTGCCGAAATCCGCCGTGTGCTGCGCGATGATGGCACAATCTGGCTGAATCTTGGCGATTGCTATGTCGGCGGGGCTTATACGGGTAAAACAGATAATAATCTTAGCGCGCCCGGGCGCATTAATTTGACCGCCGATATTCCCAAAAATAGCTGGCGCGGTTTGGCGACCAAAAATCTGGTGGGCTTGCCGTGGCGCGTGGCTCTGGCACTGCAAGCACAAGGCTGGTTTTTACGCGCCGATATTATTTGGCACAAACCCAACCCAATGCCTGAGAGTGTGCGCGACCGCCCAACCCGCGCCCATGAATATATTTTTCTACTGAGCAAATCGCCGCACTATTATTATGATGTTGATGCTATTCGTGTGCCTTACAAACACCTCACCAAAGGCCAACAAGAGCAAAAATTGCAAAATCCGAAAGGCAAAAATCCGCGCACTGTCTGGACAATCCCAACCAAAGCTTTCAAAGGCGCGCATTTTGCCACCTATCCGCCCGCATTGATTGAACCCTGCATTAAAGCTGGCTGCCCCGAAGGCGGCACGGTTTTTGACCCATTTTTTGGCGCAGGCACAACCGCTTTGGTGGCACGCCAGCATAAGCGCAACTGCATCGGCATTGAGCTTAACCCCGATTATGTAGCCATTGCCCGCCAAAGGCTGGCAGTGGACTAGGGGGCAAGCCGCACACCGCGCCGCCAATCAGATGGGTTGATATAATCCACCTTATCTGACCACAGCCCAACCCCTGCCAGCCTTGCGCGTTTTTCGGCTTGCGCATAATCATCAGCGCGATAAATCACCGCCAACCCCTGCTCAATCAATAATGCGTTGAGGTTCTGCCCGTCCACCGCACAAATGGATAAAAAACGGCCATATTTTTCCTTCTTTTTATTGGTGCAGTGAATTTTTTTGCCGAGCGCGACCGAGCGTAGCAACTCATGCGCCACACGACCACATGGCCATTGCGCCCCATCACGGCGGCAGATTTGCTTTTTCTCAAAAGCGTCAATTCCAAATAAGCGAATATCAAAAATTTTATCAGCAATATGTAGCCCGTCACCATCTTTGACATGCGTAACAATGCCCGAAATAGACACCTCGCCACTGGCTACATCGCGCCATAATTCAATATCAACTGGCACTTTGCCAATTTGTTGTAATTGCTTGGTGGTGGTAGCAGTCAGCCCATCTTGCCAGTTGGTGAATTGCGTTTGATATATACCGCCACGCGGCAATTTTCCCAAAACACCAAATAACTTAAAAAGCTCTTTTTGTTGCTGCGAATTTTTAGGCGCGACAATCACCAACACATCATCTTCGCCATAGCGCAAAAGGGCGATACTATCGCCAGCCCGCGCCGCTTTCATCACCGCATTGGGCTGATAATATAGCGCGAAGCGCGCAATTTTCGGGTCGCGCATCCAATCATACCAAGTCAGCGATTTATCGGTAGAAAAAATGCTATCGCCATAATAAACCAGCCGCGCCCGAAAATGTTGTTTTGGTGTGCCAAACATTTGCCGCAACGCCGCCACACCATGTAATTCGCGCTTATTTGAGACAGCTGGATTAATTTCGGAAGCACTTAACCGCTTGATGACACCCTCTTTTATGTAACGGCTAAAATCTGGTGGTTCGGCCATCGCTTGCGCAGGCAAAAAGAGGGCTGGCGCAAGCAAAAGCCAAACCAGCCTACCGCCCAAAATTTTACATGCAGAATTAGCCAACAATCTCGTCATCGCTAAAGAAAAATTTAATCTCTTGCGCCGCCGTTTCTGGTGCGTCCGAACCATGCACCGAATTGGCATCAATGCTTTGCGCAAAATCTTTGCGTATGGTGCCTTCGGCGGCTTCGGCGGGGTTGGTCGCGCCCATAATTTCGCGGTTTTTGGCAATGGCATTTTCGCCCTCCAACACCTGCACCACCACCGCGCCAGAACTCATAAAAGCCACTAAATCATCATAAAAAGGGCGTTCTTTATGCACCGCATAAAAACCAGCCGCTTGCTCGCGGCTCATGTGAATCCGTTTAGATGCAACCACGCGCAGGCCGTTACTTTCAAAACGGTCAATAATTTTGCCCGTCAAATTGCGGCTGGTGGCATCAGGTTTGATAATTGAAAATGTGCGTTCCATCGGCATAAATTATCCTCAAATTAAAGTGATTTTGTAGGCCTTTTAAGCAGATAAAACCCATTCATCAAGCAAAATTATTAAAATCAGTTTTC
>JBPCVS010000012.1:0-2869 GCA_051010295.1 Parvibaculales bacterium
GGGGCTAATGGCGATTGGCGAGGCGGCTTGTGTGTCGGTGCATGGCGCCAATCGGCTAGGCTCTAATTCGCTGATTGACCTTGTGGTGTTTGGCCGCGCCGCCGCCATGCGCACCAGCGAGACAATCAATAATGAGAGCCACCCCAGCTTGCCCAAAGATGCGGGTGAAAACGCGCTGGCGCGGCTGGAGCGTTTTCGCACCGCCAATGGCAAAACCCCGACCGCGCAAATGCGGCTGGCGATGCAAAAAGCCATGCAAGAAAATTGCGCGGTGTTTCGCACCGGTGATGTGTTGGCCGAAGGTTGTCGCCTGATGCAAAAATTGGCCAACACAATAGATGATATTTGCGTCACTGACCGCTCGCTTATTTGGAATTCTGATTTAATTGAGACATTGGAGTTTGACAATTTGATGGTGCAAGCCATTGCCACAGTGGAGGGTGCTGCGGCACGCAAAGAAAGCAGAGGCGGCCATGCGCGGGAGGATTTTCCCGACCGCGATGATGATAATTGGATGAAACACACATTGGCCTATATTGATGATAAGGGCAAAGCCACGATAGACTATCGCGGGGTGCATAATTATACATTGACCAATGAAGTCAGCTATATTGAGCCAAAAGCACGGATTTATTAGATGTTTTAAGATAAAAATTTTCTATAGGCATTTGATATAAAAGGACCTTTAGAGAAAATGAGAACAACATAATAATTATTATGTTGTTAATATAATAATTATTATGTAATATGTGTTTATGACTGATTGGAATTTTTATGGGCGTTCAAAAGAGCGTGAGGATATTGAAGCTATCCTTAAGCGGAAGCAGTTTTTCTTTTGCCAGATTTCGGGGCGGCGGCGGATTGGTAAAACAGCTTTGTTGGAGCATATTTTGCAAAACCACGAACGCAGATTTTATATGCAGGTGCCAGACAGCGACGCGCATGGTGTTGTCAGCGCGTTTGAAGATGCGTTGAATATACATGGCGCACCGAAAAATACTGCCAGAGTTGCTTCGGATAATTTTGCTCATATGGCCGATTATTTGAGTGCCTTTTGGTCGGATGAATGGGTAACGGTATTGGATGAGTTTCAGTATTTTCATCGCAAAGAGCTTTCGGCCTTTCCTTCTCATTTACAGGCGAGAATAGATAAGGCGCGTCTGTCTGGGCAAAAGCCAAAGCAGCCGCAAGGCGGTTTATTCGCTTTGGGCTCAATCCACACCGAAATGATGGCCATATTGGAAGAGCGTAATGCGCCTTTGTTCAATCGTGTGACCAACCGAATTGAATTACAACATTGGGATTTTGAAACCTTGTTTGAAATGTTTCGTGCGCATGAGATTGAAGATTCTTATCATCGCTTGTTTTTGTGGAGTCTGTTTGAAGGGGTGCCAAAATTTTATCGTGATTGTTATGACCAAAATATTTTGGAAAGGGCGGAGCAAGCACCGCACGATTTGTTTATTCAATCGCCTTCTTATCGGAGCGAAACTCTACGTGCGGTATTTTTTGAAGGGTCGGCACCCTTGCGTGAGGAAGCAGAAAATTGGTTTTTGCGCGAATTGCGTGGAAAATATGACACGATTTTGAAACTGATTGCCAAACATAGGGCTTGCGACCATGCGCGATTACGCAATGAATATACCGACAAACATGCAAATAAAGTCACGCACTTTAGTAGCTATTTAGAGACTTTGACGAACCATTATCAAATGGTTGAAAAGCGCCATCCCTTTGGTGCGTCACCGAACAGCCGCAAAACGCGTTATGCCATTTCCGATAATTTTCTGAGTAGCTGGCTGTCGTCCGTTGCCCGCTATGTTAAGGCCGCACGCTTTCAACAGATTGATAAGCTTATTCCGCAAGCCGATGAAGCCCTGAAAATTCATGAGGGCCATATGTTTGAGAAATTCTGCCGCCAAGCGTTGGAGGAATGTGGACGCAAAGGTGTTGGGCGGGTTGAACCAACACAGCCCATTTTGTCTTGGTGGCATCGGCAAGGCAAGGCGGAGATTGATTTAATTGCAGTTAATGAATATAAAAAAATTATCCATTTTGGGTCGTGCAAGCGCAAGGCAAAGGAACATAAGGGTAGCTTAAAATCTCTGCACGCTGCTGGCCAATTATTTTTGCAATCGCCAGAGGCGCGACCTTATAAAGATTGGAGCTGTGAGTTTGGACTTTATTCACCCGAATTTCCAGCTGATATAAGAACGAGTTTTACGAATTCGGGCTATTATTGCACGGATATGAGTGATATTGAAAATTGGTTATTGTGCAAAGGAAATAATAGGGGGAGTAAAAATGGTTGAAATTGTTTTACCTGCCAATTCCAGAGTTAAAAAAGGCGTTACCCATAATGCCAAAGCGGAGGCCAAACAGCCACGCCGTTTGAAAATCTATCGCTGGAATCCCGATGATGGCGAGAACCCGCGCCTTGATAGCTATACCATTGATGCCGATAGTTGCGGGCCAATGGTGCTGGACGCGTTGATTAAGGTGAAAGATGAGATTGATGCGACTTTGACTTTTCGCCGTTCGTGCCGTGAGGGGATTTGCGGCTCTTGTGCGATGAATATTGATGGCCAAAACACTTTGGCCTGCACCAAAGGCATGGATGAAATTAAAGGCGATATTACCATTTATCCATTGCCGCATATGCCAGTGATTAAAGATTTGGTGCCAGATTTGAGCCAATTTTACGCGCAATATAATGCGATTGAGCCATGGCTAAAAACCGACACGCCCAAACCGCAAAAAGAATGGCAGCAATCGCGCCAAGACCGCGAAAAGCTGGACGGGCTGTATGAGTGCATTTTATGCGCTTGTTGTTCCACTTCTTGCCCTAGCTATTGGTGGAATTCGGATA
>JBPCVS010000013.1:0-17363 GCA_051010295.1 Parvibaculales bacterium
AATGACCCGGAAACTGGCCATATATTGTTTCTATTTGGTCTTGCTCCCAGTGGGGTTTACCCTGCCATTGCCGTTACCGACAATGCGGTGCGCTCTTACCGCACCCTTTCACCCTTACCGCACCAAAAAGGTGTGGCGGTTTGCTTTCTGTGGCACTTTCCCTAAGGTTACCCTTGTCGGACGTTATCCGACACTGTGCTTCCGAGGAGCCCGGACTTTCCTCCCTTGCAAAGCAAGAGCGATTACCCAGCCATCTGACCCTTTGCGGTTACACCCAAATTTCTGTTGCGTCAAGTGGGCTTATGCGCCATCTGTGTTTTGTGTCGCTGTGCTGGCTTTGGCCTCGCGGTGCAAATGTTGCACCAAAATTTGCGTTTCCTCATCAGCCACGCCATCCACCCGCGCTGGCCGAAAATGACGTTGAAAAGCCATCACCACCAATTCGGTGCTGGCACCAAAATAGCCATCTGCCGCCAGCCAATAGCCAAAAGATTTTAAACCATTTTGCAACGCATTAACCGCACTACCGCTATCACCCTTTAGCAAAATCGGGGCTTTTGATTGCATCACGCCCTCTTTTAACCCCGCCTTTTTTGGATAGAGGCCGATGCCATGTTCGGCCAGATATTGCCAATCAAAACTTTCACCAGGGTCAATTTTGCGGTCGGGCGAAACATCACTATGGCCAAGCACACAATCGGGGCGCATGTGATGCCGTGCGATAATATCCCCTGCCAACGCAACCAGTGCGCGCATTTGGGCGAGCGGATAAGCGGCTATTGTGCCATCGCGGGCATGGCCATTATGGTCAAGCTCAATGCCGATAGACGCGCTGTTAATGTCATCAATATCTTGCCAATGGCCAACCCCAGCATGCCAAGCACGGGCGGCCTCATCTACCAGTTGAAACAATGTGCCATCTGCACCCACCAGATAATGGGCGGATAGGCGGCTTTGCGGGCTGCACAAACGCGCTAAGGCGGCCTCAGGCGTGGCCATTTCGGTATAGTGCAGAACCAGCATAGAAATTGGCAAATTCCGCGTGTCAAAATTGGGCGATGGGTGGGCAATCAGCTTCATGATGCCATGCTTTTGGGGGCAAATTCTGGTTGGCGCAAGCCAATAATTAACACCCCGCTTAATGTGGCGATGCCGCCAATCCAAAAACGCAAGCTCAAATCATCGCCCCAGAAAAACACGCCAAACATAATGCCAAAAATAGGTGCCATTAAGGTAAGTGGCGTTGTCAGCGATACATCATAACGTTGTAGCAAATAATACATACCTGCATGACCAATCAAGCTTGCACCGATTGCCGTATAAAGCACGCCACCCCAACCATATAAACCTGCATTGCCTAAAACCGCGATAGGGTTGTTTTCAAAAATCAACGAGGCGGCAAAAAGCGGCGGCCAGCTAAGCATAGCAATCCATGCCTGCATTTGATAAACGCCAGTATGTTTGATGCGCTTCATAATAATTGTGCCGATTGAACCAACAAAAGCCGCCAAAACAACCAGCACAAGGCCAATGCGTTCATCCATAATGCGCGGGTCAAAACTGATAAAGACAACGCCGCCAAAAGCCAGCAAAATGCCAATCATCCGCCATCGGCCAATTGTTTCCTGCAAGAAAATAACCGACATAATAGCAGAAATTGGCACAGCGAGCTGCACCGCCACCGCCACCGAAGAAACATTTTCGGCCAATGCCATGCCACCATAAAACAAGGTGAAATGGATTGACCCCATAAACATACTGATAAAAATGACCTCAGGCATGTGGCCATCAACAATTTTCAAAAACGGCCACAACAAGGCGGACAATAATAAATAGCGCAGGCCATTAAACATCATGGGCGGAATTTCCGACACACCCGCCTTGCCCGCAACAAAGGTGAAACCCCAAGCCAAGCAAATGATAAACATGAGAAAAAGATGTCGCGGTGCCATGTATATAATATAACATATCAGGTAAAAAAAGGGACACAAATGGCTGCGCTTTTATTTGACCTTGATGGCACTTTGGCCGATACCGCGCCAGATTTACATGCCGCGATGAATCATGTGCTGGTGGGACGTGGCTATAATGTAGTGGCGGCGCACCAAATTAACCGCTTGATTGGCGGCGGGGCGCGCATGATTTTGCAACGCGGGCTGGCCGAAAATGGCATCACACTAGATGATGCCGCCCTTGATGCCGCCACCGAAGCAATGGTGTTGCGCTATGACCGCTATATTGATGTGCATACGCGGCTTTATCCCAATGTGCTACCCGTGCTGAAAAACGCAAAAGCGGCGGGCATTAAGCTGGCGGTGGTTACAAATAAGCGCGAAAACCTGTCGGCCAAATTATTGTTTCGGCTGGGGCTACACGCATTTTTTGACACATTGATAGGCGGCGACACATTGCCACAACGCAAGCCCGAACCACATATGATTGATGAGGCTTTGCGGCGGCTTGGCGAAAGCCGCGAACACGCCATTATGGTCGGCGATAGCGAAGCCGACACCCAAGCCGCCAAAGCCGCAGGCGTGGCCACAATTTGCGTGAGCTTTGGCTATCGGCGCGTGGCACTGGCCGCGCTGGGCGCAGATGCAGTGATTGACGATTTTTCTGAATTTGCGCAAGCCGCCAAAAAACTCAAACCCAAATTATTTGCCGCGCTTTAATTTTAAAAATAAAGGCGCACACCCAAGCCGCCAGCATGACTATCGCCATCATCGCCAAAACTGCCCGAATAGCGCATTTCTAAAGCAAAATAATCATTGCGCGCTGATAAGCCAAAGCCCAACAAAGCGCGGTCTTCTGGCTCGTCATAATTTTTCAAAGTAAAATGCTCGTTGAGCGTATCATCGGCAAATTGGGCGCGCACCTCATAGGGGCTGTAGCTGGAAATCGTTTTATAACCGAGATAAAAATTTGGCCGCCATGTAATGATAATCGGGTCATCATCGCCAAATTGCGTGCCGCCACGAATACCAAAATTGGTGGTCGTTAACGAAGAATTTGCCGCACCCAACCGCATGGCCAAACCGCTATTGAACACATCGCGTTCGCTATAGGCATCTTGCTCAACTTCAAAAAATTCGGTGCTGAGTTCGGCTTGCCAAAAAATGCGGCCAAATTGCGCAGGCCATATAAATTTTGCCGAACCGCCTTGGGTGGTAACATCCCAACCGCCTTCTAAAACATCACCAAGAGTGCCAAAGCGCACCTGCCGCGAACTCTCTAATTGGCCAGTGCCAAAATGGGCAGTAAGCTCAAATTGTAAAGCCCCAAAATCCTGTGCCGCATAAATGCCGCCCGAAAAATTTTCGCCTTTAACCTCGTTTGACGCGACATTTTTTTCTTCAACATCAGTATAGGCCAGTTGCCCAAAGAGGCCGATAATATCCAAACCCGCCATCGGCATATCATAGCCAAAACTTACGCCATAACCGCCCGCCGAAACCGCGCTTCTATTATCGGTCTTATCCAGCATAAAATTTTCGCCAAATTGTTGTATCCAGCCATCATCTTTGTTTCTTGTGCCAGCGCGCACCAGTGCCATTTGTTGGGCGATTGAATTATTGGCCGCGCTATTAAAACTGGCTAATTGTTGCATAATGCCATCACCATAATGCGGCAACAAGCTACCATAACCCGCCAGAAAATCATCTTTTTCGGTATAAAAAGTGAGGGCGGCAGCACGGGCATTGCGGGCATCATCATCGGTAATCTCATCATTGGCAAAATAGGCCAGCACAGCCGCCCACGTATCACTCTCGGTTTGCCCCAAGCCCAATTCTTCAGCAGTTTTAATCGCAAAATTGGCCAGCACCACATGCACATTATCATCGGTATCATCAATCGTTAGGCTGGTATCATAAATATAAGGGTGATTACCGCCCAAATGCTCGCCAATCGTTGCGGTATAAGAACTCAAATCATTGCTGGCATCAATCAATTTAATGCTCTGCTCACTGGTTGATACACTGCCAATAATTGGGGTGATGGTGTAGTCACCAGCAAGGGTTAAAGTGCCAACATTCAAAATTGCCGCGCCATCGGTCAACTCATTCGTATCAATAGAAAACACCAATTCGCTACCATCATTGGCCGTTAGATTGTTGACCGCTAGATTTTCAAAATCATCGGGGGTTTCGGGGTCACTACGCGGGTCGTTGCCCGCTTGCCCGTCAAAATGCAGCTGTGCGCCATCGCCAATAGTGATATTCAAAGTGCCTGCGCCTTTGCTAATGCTCCCACGAAAAATTGTGGTCGGCGCAACAAAATCATCGCTATCATCTGTGTCGGGTATGGTATTGGATAAAATCAGACTATCCGTGCCACCGCCAAAATAGATATTACCGACAATCTCGCCTGCCTGCACCGTCAATATATTATTGCTATTATTGAACAAAATATCGCCAGTGATACTCAACGGCAATAGCGCGGCGCTTTGTGAATCAATGTCGGTGTCGCCGCTGGCCTGATAGCGGCCATTGGACAAACTATCCGCCACTTTCAGCCGTTGCGTCAAATCAATCGCCCCGCCATAATTGGCAAAATCAAAGGCAATCGCATTAACCCCATTTTCAGACTGGGTTTCGTCATTTTCATCTGTATAAAGATGCTGGGCTTGGGCAGTCACCGTTCCAGCATTGATAAATTCTGCACCGCCAGACAAAGAGGCCCCCGCCGATAATTTGATAGCGGTTGCGGCATACGCGCTTTTGGTGGCGGCTGGTTTGGTTATTGCATTGCTGGTAATTTGCGCACTAATTGTACCTTCATTCAAAAATTCGGCGGCAGTGCCAGCACCCATTTGCGCCGCCGCCCCAATATCAATAGCGGTGGCATTTTCATTATAGGCAGTCGCGCTGATGCTACCCATATTGAGGATACCACCCGTTAAGGTGGCATTACCAATTTTAACACCAGTGGCGGCGACACTATCATTATGCCCTAGCGCGCTGATAGTGCCGCGATTGATGAATGAGTGCGAGAATAAAAATGTGCTACTATTGTCAAAAATATCCAGCGCGTCATCTTCATCATTATCATCATTGGTGGTATCCAGCAGATATTCGGTAACGCGCCCAATGGTAATGCGGCTGGCCCCACCATCAATTTCCAGCGCGGGAGCAGAGCCATAAGAAATAATTGACCCTGTGCGGCGATTTTCATCATAATGATAGGGGTCGGTTTTATCTGTCGTAACAGCTTCATCAGTGGCGCGTTTTTCACGAATCGTCGCCAAATCATCACGCTCGTCATCAGTGACAAGCCGATTGACAGCACCGTTAATCAATACGCCTTCGCCAATATTGGCAGAAATTTTAACCGCCGTGCCGCTTTGACTTTTCTCAGCGGCAAGGTCAAGCTCGGATTCTTCTACGCCCGCATCGCTTTGCGTGTGCGCCACGCCACGCGCTGTGGCCGCCGCCTCTAGTTGAAAATTTTTGCTAATCGCGCCATCAATGATAATCGCGCTGGCATTGTCGCCAGTAACCGACACCCCGCCGCGCTGGCGATAAAGCCCGCTTATCGTATTGCCAATATAAACCCCAACACTTTTATCGCCGACAATGCTAATCAATGTGCCAAGCTCAACATCACCTGTAAGAGCGGCTTCCAACGATACACCGCGCACCTTATGGTTGTCATCACCATTGCCATCTATCGCAATGGCCGAGCCACGTTCACCAATTAAATTGCCAGTCAGCGCGTTTTCAATTGACAAGCCAATGCGGGTGGCAATGGTTTGGGCAGTGGGCGTTTCAACAATGTCATCATCATCGCTATCGGTATCTACAATGTCAATTTCGTCAATAAAAATGCGGGCATTTTCTTGCAATAAAATATCAGTGATAAAATTGCCCGTGCCATCTAGCCGAATACCATAAGCATCGTCTAATGTGACATCAGCACCATCTCCATCTTGGTCGCGTATGGTAATCGTGCCGTCAAAACTCAAATCCTCGCCTGTGCCATCAATCAAAATAGCCGCCTCGCTATTGTCGCTAGGCGTGCCATCAATGGTGATTGTGCCTGCATTGCTCACGCTATTTTCGGCTTCATCGGTGGTGACAGGTGTCGTGGTATCGGTGGTGATGTCAAAAGCAAAACTAGCAGATGCGTAGAGCAAAAGCGGCGCAATGATAGCCGCATTTTTGAAAAAGCACTTATTCATCATTCTATCACCTGCGTTTTCATTATTTAAGCGGCATCTGCTGTGTCAAGGCTATCGCGCAATTCACGTTTCAAAAATTTGCCACTGGCATTACGCGGCAATAAGTCGCGGCGCAACCAAATATAACGCGGGATTTTGAACTTTGCCAGCAAGCCTGCACAATGCTCGCGCAATTCGTCCACTGTCAGCTCCACGCCTTCGGCAATCACAATCGCTGCGCCGACTTCTTCGCCTAGTCGCTCATCATCCACCCCAAACACAACACATTCGGCCACCGCATCATGTTTGAACAACGCACTTTCAACTTCGGCACAATAGATATTTTCGCCACCGCGCAACACCATATCTTTGGCGCGGTCAACAATATAAACAAAGCCTTGCTCGTCAAACCGCGCAATATCGCCCGTGCGAAACCAGCCATCAATAATGCTTTCGGCAGTGGCTTCTTCGCGGTTTAGATAGCCTTTAATAACATTGCCGCCCTTAACGCATAATTCGCCAACTTCGCCCATTGGCAAATCATTACCATCGGCATCAATACATTTGGCTTCCAAAGTTGGCACAATGCGCCCTGCACTATCGGGTTTGTCGGCAAAATAAGCATTGCTTATAGCGGTGATGATGCCGCAGGTTTCTGTCATGCCATAGCCTGTGGCGGCTTTGCCATTTTCTAATGCGTCATTGATTTTGCCAACCAAATCGGGTTGCAGTTGCGCCCCGCCACCGCCTAGCGCGGTTATAGACGACGTGTCATATTTTGCAAAATCGGGGTGCGAAATAATCTCACGCGACATAACTGGCACACCGCTTATGCCAGTGATTTTATGTTGCTCAATCAGTTTTAATGCAGTGCCAGCATCCCATTTATACATATGCACAATTGTGCCACCACTCAATGTTGCTGGTTGTGCCACACAATTATTGGCGGTCACATGAAATAAAGGCGTGGTGACAAGCGTTATGAGCTGCGGTTGCTGGTCGGGGGCGGGCAATTCAGCCTCTGTGCCATTGGCACGCGCCAGTGCCGTTGTTTGGCATAAATTCATAAAGGCGATATTCATAATGTTGAGAACACAGCCGCGTTGCGTTAATTGCGCACCTTTTGGGCGGCCAGTTGTGCCAGAAGTATAAAAAATGCAGGCATCTTCATCGCCATCAATGGTAACATCTGGCATTGTGCCGCCTTGATTGCGTAATTCGGCATAGTCAATAACGCCATCTACCGCCGCATCCAGCCGCACACCAATAATTTTCATATCGGGGAATTCATTTTTAATCGGCACAAGGGTTTGCAGACGTTCCGTGTCGCAAATTATGGCTTTGGGCGCGGCATCAGACAAGCCATAGCGCATTTCATCGCCAACCCACCACGCATTCATACCAACGACAGTGATACCAACCGAAGTGAGTGCCCAATAGCTGAGCATCCATTCGGGATAATTACGCATAGCCAGTGCCACGCGGTCGCCCTGTTTGATGCCATTGGCATACATCCAGTTGGCAATGGACGCGCTTTCGGCCATCGCTTCGGCATAAGTCCATTTTTCATCTTCATAAATTAAATAATCGCGCTCGGCATAGCCCGCCGCCATGAGCCAAATATCGCGCAATGAATTTGGTGCCATCGCAAAACTATTCAACTGCACACCACGCACCCCAACCTGTGTTGTGGTGAACATGTTTCCTTCGCCTGTGAATTCTGCCCAGACTTCGTCTAATTCTTTATACATATTCCTCTCCCTTTTCTTAAAAAAGCCCACTATTAACATTGTGCCTCAACACGCAAGCAATATCTTGCATTTTTTGCACATCATCACCATGAATATAGCAAAGCTGGTTTGCACGCCCACATCGGGCTATAATATGCAATAGGGAGAAATAATGTTGAAATTAAACGCGCTTGACCAATCGGCCATCACCACATCGGGCGATAGCGAGACCGCTATTTATGAGACGGTCGCGCTGGCGCAATATCTGGATAGCATTGGCTATCATCGCTTTTGGCTGGCCGAACACCACAATACTGCCGCTTTTGCCATTGCCGCCCCAGAAATTTTAATCGCCCATATTGCCGCCCACACCAAAAATCTTCGCATTGGTTCAGGCGGCATTATGGTGCCACATTATAGCCCGCTCAAAATTGCCGAGCAGTTTCGTATGTTAGAAACCCTTGCCCCGAACCGCATTGATTTGGGCATTGGACGCGCACCGGGTGGCGACCCACGCACGGCGGCGGCTTTGCAAGCGGGGCCCAAAGCGTGGCCGATTGAGGTGTTTCCACAACAAGTTGAGATGCTGTTGCAATTTTTGCAAGATGCGGCGGGGTTAACAGGCGCGGCTGGCGGTTTTCCCGCCGATCACCCCTATCAGGGCATTCATGCACAACCAATAAGTGGGGCAATAAGTGGGGCAATAAGTGGGGCAATGGGCACCCGCATTTTGCCCGTCTGGATGCTTGGCTCAGGCGGCGATGGCGCAATTCATGCCGCCCAATTTGGCTTGCCTTATGTCTATGCCCATTTCATCAACCCCGATAATTTGGCACAAGCCGCGCAAAGCTATCGGCAAAATTTTGCCGCCTCAGCTTTTATGGACGCGCCAAAATTGGCGGTCGCGCTTTCTATTTTGGTGGCCGATAGCCAAGAGCAAGCCGATTATTTAGCCCGCCCACGCAATATATGGGCTACGCAATTATTGCAAAATCGGGCGGGGCGTTTTCCCACACTTGCACAGGCGCAAGATTGGCAACCAGAAAATCAGCATGAAAGCGATTTATTGGCAATGATACAGGCGCGCAGCCTAACTGGCACCGCCGATGATGTTGCCGAAAAAATTGACGCTTTATTGCGCCCCTATGATGTGGCAGAAATTTTTGCTTTGACGCTTATTCCCGATATTGAAGCGCGTAAAACCTCTTATCATTTGCTGGCACGTCAATTTGCTTAAACTTGATTTATTTTTTGCACTCCCCTAAACTTTAACAAAATAGAACAAAACAGGGAATAATATCGTGGTTTATCGCATCCCCAAATTTTTACAAGATTTTTTGGCAAATAGTGATGTCAAAATCAATGGCACGCGGCCATGGGATATTCAGCTTCATAATCCCGCCACTATTGGGAAAATTATGACGCGTGGCACTTTGGGCATTGGCGAAAGCTATATGGATGGCTGGTGGGATTGTGCGGCACTTGATGAATGCACCACCCGCATTTTTCGGCAAAATGACCATTTTAAGCTTAATCGCTGGGACACATTGCCATTTTTATTTGATTTGCTAAAAAGCCGCCTGCTCAATCTGCAATCAAAGCGACGCGCCTTTCAGGTTGGTGAACAGCATTATGATATTGGCAATGATATTTTTACCGCCATGCTTGATGAGAATATGATTTATTCTTGCGGCTATTGGGAATATGCCAATAATTTAGATGGTGCGCAATTAGATAAGCTGGATATGGTTTGCCAGAAGCTCAAATTAAGTGCGGGCGAAACTTTGCTGGATATTGGCTGCGGCTGGGGTGGCTTGGCTATCCATGCCGCCAAACATTATGGGGTGTCGGTGGTGGGGCTAACCGTCTCACGCGAGCAACAAAAGCTGGCACAACAAAAATGTGTCGGCTTGCCTATTGAAATTCACCTGCAAGATTATCGCCAGATGCAAGGCCAATTTGATAAAATTGTTTCGGTTGGTATGTTTGAAGCTGTCGGGCCGCGCAATTTTAAGACCTATTTTGATACTGTGCAAAGACTTCTAAAACCCGATGGGCTGTTTTTATTGCACACGATTGGCAACAAAAAATCGGGCAAGCCAAATGATCCATGGCTAGACCGCTATATTTTTCCCAATGGTTTTATTCCTTCGCGCACCGATATTGTCAATGCGCTAGATAGTGATTTTATGATTGAAGATTGGCACAATTTTGGCCATGATTATGACCGCACATTAATGGCTTGGCTGGAGCGTTTTAATGCCGCATGGCCGCAATTAAGCAAAAATTATAGCGAGCGGTTTCGGCGGATGTGGTGGTTTTATCTCATGACCTCTGCCGCCTATTTTCGTTCGCGGCGTGGCTATTTGTGGCAACTGGTTATCAGCCACGCCCAAATGCAGAATAATTATCGCTCGGTGCGCTTTAATGCAATAACAAAGCCGTAATCGCGCTTGACCCGCCTATCACCATAAGGCACAAAAGGGTAGATTTATATAAGGGAGAATAGCTATGAGTTTGGATTTTACTGGAAAAGTGGTGATTGTAACTGGCGCGGGGGGCGGACTGGGCAAAAGCCACGCGCTTGAATTTGCGCGGCGCGGTGCAAAAGTTGTGGTTAATGATTTGGGCGGTGCAGTGGACGGCTTAGGCGGCTCATCGCAGGCAGCCGAACAAGTGGTTGCCGAAATTAAACAAGGCGGCGGCGAGGCCATCGCCAATGGCTCATCGGTAAGCGATGATGCGGGCGTGGATAATATGGTCAAACAGGCCATAGAAGCTTTTGGCCGCATTGATGTCTTGGTAAATAATGCCGGTGTGCTGCGCGATAAAAGTTTTGCCAAAATGGAAATTGGCGATTTTACCTTTGTGGTTGATGTGCATTTGTTTGGCACCATGAAACCCACCAAAGCCGTTTGGCCGATTATGAAAGAACAAGGCTATGGCCGCATTATGGTGACGACTTCATCTTCGGGGCTATATGGCAATTTTGGACAAGCCAATTATGGCGCGGCCAAGCTGGGCGTTGTCGGGCTTATCAATACATTAAAACTGGAAGGCCAAAAAGACAATATCCACATCAACGCGCTGGCACCTGTGGCGTGGACGCGCATGACCGATAATTTAATGCCGCCTGAGATGGAAGATGCGTTGCGGGTTGATAAGGTTACGCCTGCGGTGGTGTTTATGTGTTCTGAGCAAGCCCCGACCGGGCAGATTATTTGTGCGGGGGCGGGCGCATTTGCGGCCGCGCAGATTATTGAAACACGCGGCATGTATTTGGGCGATAGTCCAACAGCCGAACAAGTGGCCGATAATTGGGAACAGATTTCTAAAGTTGATGATGAGGCGGAAGCCCTGTTTCAAGGCGGCGAACAAACGCGGCGGTTTTTTGAATTGATTCAGGCGGCGCAAAAATAGCCTCCCCGAATCATATAGATAAAGAATGATAGGCTCATGATAAAATCGGTCTTTATATCTACGCTTTTGATGTATGGGCTCTGGCTGTTATTGTCGGGGCATTATACGCCACTTTTATTGAGTCTGGGATTGGCCAGTGCGTTGGGCGTATCACTGATTGCCTATCGTATGCGGGTGCTAGATGAAGAAGGCCTGCCAATGGCGATTTTGCCGCGTCTGCCCAAAGTGGCCGTTTGGCTGATTTGGGAAATTTTGCGCGCCAATTTGGAGGTGATAAAAATTATCCTCCAGCCCAAAAAAGCCAGTGCTGGGCTGGTGCGCGTCAAAACCAGCCAGCGCACAGTGGCGGGGCTTGTAACCTATGCCAATTTTATCACCCTCACACCCGGCACCGTATCTATGCAGGTGGATGAAAGCAAAATGGAAATTTTGGTGCATGGATTGACACAAGATTTTTGCGCCGCAGTGCTTGACCCAGCAATGGATAAACGCGTCAGTGCCCTAGAAAAGCCAGAGAAAAAGCCAGAGAAAAAGCGGGCGCATTGATAGTGTTATGATGTTGCAAGCCAATTATATTTTAGCCCTCGCCCTGTTAGGCTTAGGCATTGGCGGGTTGCTGGCCGTTATTCGCGCTGCGCGTGGCCCCACCCCATTTGACCGCTTGCTGGCCGTCAACACCATTGGCACAATGGCGGTGCTGGCCATTGCGGTATATGGTTTTGTTGATGGCCGCCCGCAATTTTTGGATATTGCATTGCTCTACGCGCTGATAAATTTTATCGGGGTGATTGCTGTGTTAAAGTTTTTTCGGCACGGCACACTTGGCGATAATAAGCCAGAGGATACGCCAGAGGATACAGGGGATACATTATGACGACATTATCCATATTGGAATTGGCACGGCTGATTATCGGTAGCGGCGCATTATTGCTGGGCGCGGCGGCGGTTATTTTGGGCGCGGTGGGGCTGTTGCGGCTGGGCGATATATATGAGCGCATGCACGGCGCGGGGGTGGTGGAAACCTCTGGCACGGGCCTTATTTTGCTTGGATTGTTAATGCTTGCGCCCGACTGGACAGTGGCGGCGCGGCTGGTGCTTATTGGCGCGTTGCTGGTGATGACCAGTCCGACCGCCACCCATGCCATTGCGCGTGCCGCCAACGTCGCTGGGGTTGCGCCCAAATTGGCGCAAGATGCAACAGATGAAGAGCCAAAGATATGACTGGATTTTTGGTCAATGCAGCTTTGTTGAGTTTTTTGGTGCTGATTGCTTTTTTGGCGGTGCGCTTGCATCGGCTATTTGCGGTGGTGATGTTGTCGGGGGCGTTTTCGCTGGTGGCGGCGGCGCAATTTGTGGTGTTGGATGCGGTTGATGTGGCTTTCACCGAAGCGGCGGTGGGCGCGGGGATTTCTAGCGTGTTGGCGGTGGCGACAATTTCATTATTGCCCGCGCAAGAAAAACCCCAACCTGTGCGTTGGATACCCGCTTTTTTAGCCCTCGCCACTGGGCTGATGTTGGCTGGTGCGGTGGCCGATTTGCCATATTTTGGCAGTGCCGACGCGCCCATTCATAAGCATATCGCACCTGATTATATTGCGGGTAGCGAGCAAATTATTGGTATTCCCAATATCGTAACCTCGGTGCTGGCCAGCTATCGCAGCTTTGATACATTTGGCGAAACAGTGGTGATTTTTACCGCCGCGATTGCGGTGTTGCTGATTATTGGCGGCTGGACTCCCACCCGCAAAAGGCAGAAAAAACGGGACGCGACCGATGAGTGATAATCCCGTTATTCGCGTCATCGCCAAAGTGCTGATTCCAACGATGATGTTATACGCGCTTTATGTGCAGTTTCATGGCGATTATGGGCCGGGTGGCGGCTTTCAGGCGGGGGTTATTTTTGCCAGCGCATTTGTGCTGAACGCCATTATTTTCGGGCTAGACAAAGCCCGCCAAGTGTGGCCAGCAAGGTTAAATTTGCTAGGCATTTGCGGCGGGGTGTTGCTCTATGGCGGCACAGGCGTAGCGGGCATATTGGGCGGCGGCAATTTTCTCAATTTTTTCGCGCTAGAAAGCGACCCACAAGCTGGCCAACATTTGGGCATATTGCTGGTTGAGTTTGGAGTCGGGTTGACGGTTTGTGCCGTGATGGTGATGTTGTTTTTCACTTTTGCCAATCGGCTGGCACATATACAACAAATCGGAAAATCTAAAGAGAAGCAAAAATTATGAGCGCGTTTTTGCCGCATTGGAATTATTTTCTTGTCATTTTGCTGATGATGCTCGGCTTTTATGCCGTGATTGCACGCGGCAATATGGTGAAAAAAATTGTCGGTCTGAATATCTTTCAAACTTCGGTTTTTATGCTTTATATCTCAATGGGCAAAATTGGCGGCGGCACCGCGCCCATTTTAACTGGCCAGCCCGATACAATTTATTCCAATCCGCTTCCCCATGTTCTCATTCTCACCGCGATTGTGGTAGGCGTATCCATCACCGCAGTCGGCTACGCGCTGATTATTCGTATCTATGAGGTTTTTGGCTCTATTGAAGATGATGAAGTGCTGGCGATGATTGAGGCTGATGATGAATATGAAGAAGATGAAGATGAAGATGAGGCGCGCAAAATATGATGTCTGTGTTTTCGCATTTACCAATTTTGCAAGTGATTTTGCCGCTTTTGGCCGCGCCTTGTGTGGCACTATGTATGGCGGTGGAGCGATGGCGCGGCTTGGCGTGGTGGCTCACCATGTTGATAAGTGCGTTGAGTTTCGCCATATCCTTATTGCTCTATCAACAAGTCAGCACAGGCGGCACACTTATTTACGCGCTGGGCGATTGGCCTGCGCCCATTGGCATTGTCTATGTGATTGACCAAGCCAGCGCGCTGGTGTTGCCAGTGATTTCTGGCATTGCTTTTGTGGTAACTTTGGCGGCGCGACATCTGGTGGAGCGCGAAATTGCCGCCCGCGACCAGCCATTATTTTATACCGCATGGTTGCTCACTTTAGCAGGCATGTTGGGGCAAATCACCACTGGCGATGCGTTTAACATTTTTGTATTTTTGGAGATTGCGTCTTTGTCGGGCTACGCGCTGGTGGCGATGGGGGCAGGCACCGACCGCCGCGCCCTGCCTGCGGCTTTCAACTATCTCATACTCGGCACAGTCGGCGCAACTTTTTATGTTATTGGCTTGGGCTTGCTTTATATGCTCACTGGCACACTCAACATTATTGATTTGAGCAATCGCATTGCCGATGTGGAATCCACCCGCGCACTTTATACCGCACTGGCTTTTATGGCGTTGGGGCTGTTTTTGAAAATGGCCTTATTTCCTCTGCATTTTTGGCTGGTGCCCGCCTATGGCTATGCGCCAAGCGCAGTGGCCGCACTGATGGCCGCAACAGCCACCAAAGTTTCGGTCTATGTTTTAATGCGCGTATTTTTTGGCATTTTCGGGGTAGAATTTTCTAGCATAATTGATAGTTTCGGGTTGTTGATTATGACGCTTGGCATATTTGCCGCTTTTGTCGGCACATTGGCGGCGATTGTTGAGACCGACCTTAAAAAATTATTCGCGCAATCCTCAATCGCGCAACTGGGCTATATCGCCATTGGCTTTGGCCTGATGAACAAGGCGGGGCTGGTGGCCAGCTTTATCCATGTTGTTAATCACGCCATGATGAAAGGCGCGATATTTTTGGCATTGGGGATAATTGCCGTGCAAACGGGGCTGGTGAGTATTCGCCATATTGCGGGTGCGGGGCGACAAATCCCGATGACGATGGCGGCAATTTTGGCAGGCGGGCTGGCACTGATTGGCGTGCCGCTTACTGCTGGTTTTATTTCTAAACTCTATCTTATCCGTGCGCTGATTGCCAGCGAGCTATGGCTGATAGCCTTGCTGACCTTTATCAGTTCGGCTTTGGCACTGGCTTATATTTGGAAAATTGTTGAGGCCGCTTGGCTGCAGCCACGCCCCGCAGGCGCACCGCAGCTCAATGAGACAATCGGGCAATGGCTACCCGCTTGGATTTTGGTAGGCGTTACAATCGCTTTGGGGGTGTATGCCACGCCACTGGTTGAGGCCGCCAGCGCGGCAGCCGCCACTTTGTTAGGCGGGGCCCAATAATGCAAATAGATATTATGCAAATAGATATTATGATTGGGTGCCTATTGCTCTTGCCGCTTGTGGCGGCGGGGCTGGCGGTGATGTTGCGCAAGCACCCCAATTTGCGCGATGGGCAATCGGTCATTATCGGATTGGTAACAGGCATAATTGCCATTTATTTATATCGCTCAATGCCGATTGGCCACGATGTTGTGCTGTTGCAATTTGTGCCGAGCCTAGAAATTAAATTTACGCCCGAACCTTTGGGGTTGTTATTTGCGATGATTGCCGCCTGTTTGTGGCCTTTGGCGGGGCTATATACGATTGGCTATTTGCGCGGCACTGATGACAAAAACCAAACCAGCTTTATGGTGTTTTATGCGATTGCCATTCATGCCGCACTCGGCATTGCGCTGTCGGGCAATTTGCTGACCCTATTTATATTTTATGAGATGCTGACTTTTTGTACCTATCCATTGGTGGTGCATAAGGGCACAGATGAAGCGCGCCGCGCAGGGCGTACCTATCTTGGCTTGCTGGTGGCCAGCTCTATCATTTTGCTATTATTCGGCATTATCAGCGTCTGGGTGCTGGCGGGCACATTGGATTTTACGGCTGGTGGGGTGCTTAATGGCAAAATAGATACGCGCTATGTGCCGCTTTTATTGGCACTCTTTGCGTTCGGCATTGGCAAAGCCGCACTGATGCCTTTGCATCGCTGGTTGCCCGCCGCGATGGTTGCGCCCACCCCTGTCTCGGCCTTGTTGCATGCGGTGGCGGTGGTGAAAGCGGGCGTGTTCGCCATTTTGAAAATCAGCATTTATATTTTCGGCATTGATTTTTTGGCCAGCACGCAAGCCTCTGATTGGCTGGTCTATGCGGCCAGTTTTTCGGTGTTGGCGGCCTCCATTGTTGCCATATCCAAAAGCAATTTGAAAGCACGGCTGGCCTATTCAACCATCAGCCAGCTCGGCTATATCACTTTGGGCGCAGCCCTCGCCTCGCCTTTGGCGGCCTCTGGCGCGGCTTTGCATATTGCCACCCATGCGGCGGGCAAAATCACTTTGTTTTTTTGTGCGGGGGCAATTTATGTGGCGCATCATCTCAGCGATATTCGAGATATGGACGGGCTGGCACGCAAAATGCCGATAACCTATTTGGCTTTTGCGCTGGCCGCATTATCCATTATTGGCGTGCCGCCTTTTGCTGGCACATGGTCAAAATTTTTGCTGATGGGCGGTGCGCTGGATAATCAACATTATATTGTGCTGGCGGTGTTGATGTTATCCTCTTTGCTCAATCTATATTATTTGGGCGAAATTGTGGTGCGCGGGTTTTTTGTTGAAAATAAAGCGGCATCAACAGGCCAAGAAATAGGCATCCAAGAAGCACCGATAAGCTGTCTTATTCCGCTTGTGCTGACTGCCCTGCTCACACTGGTTTTATTTTTCGGGGTGGATTTTTTCACTCTGGATTTTACGGGGGTGCGCTAAATGCTTGATGTTTTAGTTAAGGGAAAAAACCTTTTTGCTTTGGAAGAATTGCCGTTTTTTTATGGTTTTATCGGTTTGGGGTCGGTGGTGCTGGTGGTGGCGATAGCTTTTGTTTTGCGTAAAGTGCTGGTGCGCCCTGCCAGCTATTATGAAAATGAGGAGCCGCGTGATGAGTAGTATTCTGCCCGGTTTCATACTCATTATTGGCGCGTTGGCGGTGCCGCTTCTGCCCTATCGGTGGCGGCAAATCTGGATGTTGCTATTAATATCTACCTCTGGCTGGCAGTGCTGGCAACTAGCACCCGCCCAATATATGACACTCAATTTTGGCGAGCTTACGTTGATTCCCATGCGGGCGGTGGCCATAACCAAAGTGCTGGCAGTGGCGTTTCATATCGCCGCCGCGCTTAATGTGCTTTATGCCATGCCTGAGAAAAATCGCCTGAGTGAAA
>JBPCVS010000014.1:0-4934 GCA_051010295.1 Parvibaculales bacterium
ACGCCGATGGTGATTGAACAAATTAAGGCGCAGTTGGGGCGGCTGGTGCCAGTGCATCGGGTGGTGGATTTAACGGTTGAAACCAATAGCGTAGAGCGTGAACTGGCACTTATTAAAGTGGTTGGCAAAGGCGAGAATCGGGTTGAGGCTTTGCGTATGTCAGAGGCTTTTCGTGCCCGCGTGGTGGATGCCACAACCGATAGTTTTGTCTTTGAACTCACTGGCGACACCGAAAAAATCAACGCTTTTATCAGCCTCATGAAACCGCTTGGCTTAACCGAAGTGTCGCGCACGGGCGTGGCCGCTATTGCACGCGGCGCAGAGGCAATGTAAGTTTGATAAATGGAAAAAGGAATAATTAGATGGAAATGCTGTATGAAAAAGATGCCGATGTAAATCTCATTAAGGGCAAAAAAGTTGCGATAATTGGCTATGGCAGCCAAGGCCACGCGCATTTACTCAACTTACGCGATAGTGGGGTGGACGAAATTTGCGTTGGGCTGCGTGATGGCTCGCCTTCGGTGGCCAAAGCTGAGGCTGAGAATATTATTGTGCGGTCTATTGCAGAGGCAGCCGCTTGGGCCGATGTCGTGATGATTTTGACTCCTGATGAATTGCAAAAAGATATTTATAATGAGCATATCAGCCCGCATATTCAAAATGGCGCAACGCTTATGTTTGCACATGGTTTGTCCATTCATTTTGAGCTTATTAAAGCGCGGGCTGATTTGGATGTCAGCATGGTTGCCCCCAAAGGGCCCGGCCATACGGTGCGTGGCGAATATCTAAGAGGCGGCGGTGTGCCATGTTTGGTGGCGGTGGCACAAGATGCCACTGGCACAGCGCGGGCTTTGGCATTGTCCTATGCTTGCGGCGTGGGTGGCGGTCGTTCTGGCATTATTGAAACAAGTTTCCGCGATGAATGTGAAACCGATTTATTTGGCGAACAGGCGGTTTTGTGTGGCGGCTTGGTAGAGTTGATTAAGGCGGGTTATGAAACCCTAACCGAAGCGGGCTATCCACCAGAAATGGCTTATTTTGAATGTCTGCATGAGGTGAAGCTGATTGTTGATTTAATTTATGAAGGCGGCATTGCCAATATGAATTATTCGGTCTCCAACACTGCCGAATTTGGCGAATATGTTTCTGGTCCACGCGTGGTTACATCAGAGACCAAAGCCGAGATGAAACGCATTTTAACTGATATTCAAAACGGCAATTTCACCAATCGCTGGATGCAGGGTGGCCAAGAGGAAATTAAACAATTCCGCAAACAAGCCGCCGCCCACCCTATTGAAAAAGTGGGGGCTGAGTTACGCGCCAAAATGCCATGGATTGCCGATGGCCAACTGGTTGATAAGAATAAAAACTAAATCTTCAATCATTTCCCATTATTTTACTTGCCATGCTCCGACTTGTTGTTAAACTAAAAACACTTATTTAATCGGAGGTATAATTATGAAAAAAGCGTTGTTTATTCCAGCAAAATCATTGGCGATTGCCAGTGCTGTTGCTGTTGCTGTTAGTACTATGTCTGTTGTTCCAGCTATTTCGGCTGACCGCGAAAGGTGCTATGGGGCTTCTAAAGCGGGCAAAAATGATTGTGCGGCAGGGCCTGGAACCACTTGTGCTGGCACATCAAAAGTTGATTATCAGGGCAATGCTTGGACCTATAAAAGGCGTGGCGTGTGCGAAAAAATCAAATTGCCAGATCAATCAAATGGTGCGCGGCGGCATGGTTCACTTGAAGCATTGAAGCGCGACCCAGCATAATTAATCGCAATTCGCAAATGCATGGCGCACTGCCCAAAGCTGTTGGCGTTGGCTTTAAGCCGCAGCATTTTCAAAACCTTTTGGCTGATGCCGATGTGGTGCAATGGATTGAAGTTCACGCCGAAAACTACATGGGCGCGGGCGGTTTGGCGCATGCACAATTAGCGCAACTGGCTGACACCATGCCGATTAGCTTGCATGGGGTTGGCTTGTCTTTGGGTGGTGCCGATTTGCCCGATAAGGCGCATCTTAAAAAATTGCGTGGGCTATGCGATAGCCTCAACCCATCTCAGCTTTCTGAACATTTGGCATGGGCGGGTTTGCCGGGGCAATTTGCCAATGATTTACTGCCCGTTGAATATGATGCGGACGCATTGGCGCGACTGGTGGCCAATGTGGATTTTGCCCAACAAATTTTGGGGCGCAAATTACTGATTGAAAACCCGTCGCATTATCTGGTGTTTGCTGATGCGGCTTATGACACCCCCACAATTGAAACTGATTTTCTGGCCGCATTGGTGGAAAAAACCGACTGCGGCTTGTTGCTAGATGTGAATAATATCTATGTTTCCTGCCATAATTTAGGGTGGTCGCCGAACCTCTATCTTGAGCAATTTCCTTTCGCTGCGGTGGGTGAGGTGCATTTGGCGGGCCACGCGGAAGATATAGATGCGTCTGGCGCGCCTGTTTTGATTGATAATCATGGCGCGAGCGTGGCCGTACAGGTTTGGCAACTTTATGAAAATGTGCTGGCGCAATGTGGCGCGTTGCCCAGCCTGATTGAGTGGGATACGCATATTCCCGATTGGTCTATATTATGCGCTGAAGCGCGCAAAGCTGATACCATATTGCGCCGATATTCAGAAAAAATAGAATATGTGGCTTAATGGAGGATAGGGTGGAAAATATGATAAGCAACCAACATCCATCTGCTATGGCCAAAGCTGGCCGCCAACGGGCGCACCAGCACCAGCAGAAATTTTTATCCGCTTTGTTAGAGCCAACGCAGGCCGCACCAGAAAATCTGCGCCATCCAAATCCCAAACAATCGGTGGGCGAACGTTTTGATATTTATCGCAATAATGTCATTTACAGCTTACGCAATGCGCTGGCTGATAAATTTCCGAAATTGCAAAAACTAGTGGGGGCAGAGGCTTTTGATGCGTTGGCTGATAGCTATGTGCGCGGAAATTTGCCGCCCTCGCCGCTATTATTTACTTATGGCGATGATTTTCCAGCTTATCTGGCGGCGTTTGCGCCATTGCGTGATGTGCCTTATGCGGCAGATGTTGCGCGGTTGGAAGTTTTGTGGCTGGCTTGTTATCATGCGGCCAATCACACGCCCCTATCGCAAGAAGACTTGTTGGCAAAACCTATTGAGGCTTGTGCAATGCGGCTTGCGCCTTCATTGCAGTATTTGTCTTCCGATTGGCCAATCTATGATATTTGGCAATTTTTATGTGATGCGGGCGATGCACCTGCGGCAATGATGCCGCAATCTTTGTTGATTTTCCGCGATGCACACTTTGCACCGCAGGTAAAATTGTTGCCAGCAGGTGGCGCAGATTTTATTATGGCTTTACAAGCTGGCCAATCTTTAACACAGGCCGCAACCCAAGAGCGGGTTGATGCGCTGTCGCAAGAGGGCTTGCAGAGCGTGATAAATTTGCTGGTGCATGAGCAACAAATTTGTGATTTATTTGACAGGGGAGAAGAACATGACAAAAATACTTAATTTTTATAGAGCGGTGGTAGGGCGCATTGGTGCGTTGCTTGACCCATGGTTATTGCCACATTTGGCGCGTTTTGCTTTTGCGGCGGTTTTGGCGGCTTATTATTGGGTTTCGGCCATGACCAAATTTGAAGATGGCGTGTGGGGCTTTTTGCACCTCACTTTTGGGGCATATTACCAGATATTGCCGCAGGTCGTTGAGGCGGCAGGCCATAATCCCGATAATATCAGCCCCATCTATACGGTGATTGTGTTGCTGGGCAGCTGGGCGGAGGTGATTTTGCCCGCGCTTATTATTCTCGGCCTGTTCACACGTGGGGCGGCACTGGCTATGATTGGCTTTATTGTGGTGCAATCCCTCACCGATATTTTTGGCCATAATCTTGATGCCGAAAGCATTGGCGCGTGGTTTGACCGTGCTTCGGATTCACTCATTCTTGACCAACGTCTGTTTTGGGTGAGCCTCTTATTGGTGCTGGTGGTTAAGGGTGGCGGCTATTTATCGCTTGATTATTTGCTCGGCATTGACAGAAAATGACAGAAAATAATACGCATTTTTCGCAATAACCTATTTGCATATTTGCAGTTATGTGGATTTTCGGCCTATAATAGCGTTTATGAGGCAGTTTGATTGGGATGATTTGCGGTTTTTTCTGGCTGTGGCGGGTGGCGGCAGTTTGTCGGCGGCGGCGCGTGAGCTAAATGTTAACACCACCACTGTGTTGCGCCGCATTGCCAGTTTAGAAGAAGCATTGGCGGCACGGCTATTTGAGCGATTGCGCTCTGGCTATACGCTCACGCAAGATGGGGCGCGGTTGTTACAAGCATTAGAACCCGTTGACCAACGTTTATCATCGCTGGCACGCGATTTTCAGGCTAGTGGGGCTTATCGTGGCGTTGTCAAATTGGGCGCGAGTGAAATTATTGCTGGATTTTTGTTGGGGCCGGCGATGGGGCGATTACGCGCTCAACTGCCTGAGGTGGCGGTGAGTGTGTTGGCTGAGCCGGGTTTAAGCGGCCCTGGCACTGCCCCGCGTGTGTTCAATACGCTCCGTGATGTTGATATTGCTTTGCGTCTGGCGCGCCCCACGCAGGGCGATATGTTGGTGCGGCGCATTGGCGATGTGGCTTATGGGCTTTATGCCACGCCGCCTTATATTGAAAAATTTGGTGCTGTGCCGATGGGCGGCCAGCTTAAAGGCCACCGCATTATTGGTTTTGCCGAAGATGAACGCCCGTTGGGGCCGCTTTGGTGGTTGTCGCGTGCCGAGCGCGATGGTGATGTGGTGATGCGCTCCACCAGCGCGACAGTGCGCGCCAATGCGGTGCTGACTGGCGATGCGCTGACGGCTCTGCCTTGTTTTTATGCTGATAATATTGATGGATTGGTGCGCGTGGCGGGCCCCGATTTGGTGGGTAGTTTAGAACT
>JBPCVS010000015.1:0-5528 GCA_051010295.1 Parvibaculales bacterium
GCAACACCATTTCTTTAATGGCGGTGCGGGTAAGCAGGTCAACGGCGGCCGTATAATCTGGCTTTTCGCGGCCTTCCATAATGCCCGGTTTTTCACGGAATTGACGGCGCACTTCCTCAACAATCGCGCCGCCTGCGCGCCCAACCGCCATCATACCCATTGCGCCAAACAGATAGGGCAATAAAGCCCCAATAAACAACCCCGCCACAACATAGGGGTTAGACAGCGAGAAATCGGGCGTAACATTGGCAAAATATGGATAAGTCTCAGTAGCACTTGCGAAATATTGCAAATCTTGGGTATAGGCCGCAAATAGCACCAATGCACCCAAGCCAGCCGAGCCGATTGCATAACCTTTGGTAACCGCTTTGGTGGTGTTGCCCACTGCATCCAGTGCGTCAGTTGTTGTCCGCACATTATCTGGCAAATCGGCCATCTCTGCAATGCCGCCCGCATTATCTGTTACTGGGCCAAAAGCATCTAACGCAACCACCATGCCCGCCAATGCCAGCATTGTTGTTACCGCAATGGCAATGCCAAACAAGCCAGCCAAATTGTAAGTAATAAGAATACCGCCCACAATGACCAATGTTGGTAATGCGGTTGATTCCATAGAAACGGCCAAGCCTTGAATAACATTTGTGCCATGCCCGGTTTCCGAAGCGGCGGCCACCGATTTTACTGGCCGAAACTGAACCCCTGTATAATATTCGGTAATCCAGCTAATCAAACCGGTGATGGCCAGCCCAACAACGCCACACATATATAAGTCCATGCCAGTGAATTTTAGCCCCTCCACAAAGCGCGTGGCATCAAGGTCAATCACATAGTCAGTAACAAAATATAGCGCGATAAGCGACAGCACCCCTGTCGCGATAAACCCTTTATAGAGCGCGCCCATAATGGAGCCATTTTTGCTCAGGCGCACAAAAAATGTGCCAATAATTGAAGTCACAATACAAGTCGCGCCAATGGTCAATGGATACACCATCATCACCATTGCATCGGCGGTGAAGAAAATTGAACTCAGCACCATCGTCGCCACAATCGTTACCGCATAGGTTTCAAATAAATCGGCGGCCATGCCAGCACAATCGCCCACATTATCGCCCACATTATCAGCAATGGTTGCGGGGTTGCGCGGGTCATCTTCGGGAATACCCGCTTCCAATTTGCCCACCAAATCGCCGCCAACATCTGCGCCTTTGGTAAAAATACCACCGCCTAGACGCGCAAAAATAGAAATAAGCGATGCGCCAAAACCCAGCGCAACCATCGAGTCAACCACAACCCGATGATTGGGGTCATAGCCCATAAATTTTGTCAAAACGAAAAAATACACCGACACGGCTAACAATGCTAAACCAGCCACCAACATACCCGTTACCGCACCAGAGCGAAACGCCATGCTTAGCCCCGCGCTCAAACTTTTGCTTGCGGCTTGGGTGGTGCGCACATTGGCGCGCACAGAAACCAACATGCCAACATAACCCGCCAGCCCCGAAAACACCGCACCGATAATAAAACCAATGGCGACTTTTGTGCCGAGAAAATAAGCCACCGCCCCAGCAATCACCACCCCGACAATAGCGATGGTGCGATATTGGCGGTGCAGATAAGCCGCCGCCCCTTCTTGAATCGCGCTGGCAATTTCTTGCATGCGTTCATTGCCGGCATCTGCCGCCAAAATACTCCGCACTGTCCAAATGCCATAAATGATTGCCAGTCCACCGGCTGCTATAATAAGCCACATTAGGTTATTCATATTATTTCCTCCTCAGGGGTGCCTTTAAGAACCATTTTTAATAGGCGATTAGGTTGGATGATAGTGTTGCTTCCTTATGTGCGGTAAATTTGTCAAAAACAACACAAAAAAGCAAGATAAAGCCACTATTTGCGCGTGTTTTTTGGGGGAATTGTTAAAAATGGCGGTAGCCACGCTCTATAACAGGCACTTCATGCCCATCGGCTTGCACCAATTTAGTATTATATTGGGCATTTTCAGGCGGCACGACTTGCCCGATTCGCACAAAATTTAAGGCGGTGAGTTGTTTGCGTTTTTCAGCGGGTGCGGTGATGGCAATTTTATGGTCATCGCCACTGGTTAATAATTGCACCAATGCGTCATTTTTTTTCTCGGCGCGGGCAATAAAATTTTGCCCCGCCGCCGAAAGCGGCACCGCGTCGGCTTCAATCCGCATTGCAACACCCGAAACATAGCAAATATGGTCAAGGTCGGCCAGCAAACCATCAGAAATATCAATGGCGGCACTGGCTTTGTCGCGCAATGGCACTGCCAGATTCAACGGGGCTTGCGGGGACTCATAAGCCTGTCGGATAATTTTATCATCGCCATCAGCCTGCGGATGCAAAACGGCTTGCAACCCCAAATAGCCATCACCGATTGTGCCACTGACCAATACATCATCATTTAATTGCGCCCCATTGCGGCGAAGCATAGCCGCAGGCGGCACAATGCCATGCGCGGCCAGCCCAACAAAGCCTTGTTGTGCGCGCACCGTATCGCCACCCCATAAAACCAACCCCGTCTCTTTTAGCCCCGCGCCCAAGGTGGCCACAAAATCGGTCAGCCATTTTTCATCCCAATGCGGGCCAACGCCTAAGGTTAACAAACAGCCAACTGGCACCGCGCCTTTGGCGGTTAAATCGCAGAGATTGGCCGCCAATAAACGCGCCACCACAAGCTGGGGCGCACTGGCAAGCGGAAAATGCACCTGCTCAACCAATGTATCAGTAGTTAAAACCAGTGCTTGCCCGATGGGGGGCGCATAAAGAGCGGCATCATCACCCAACGCAAAAGCCTCTGGTGCAGTGGCCAATGGCGCAAGCAGGTTTTGGATAAATTCAAATTCGCCAATTTTTTTATCAGGTGACATTGCTTCACTCTATATAATCATGTCGTTGGGCAAATTGTTGCCGCCACATTATCCAGCAAAGCATTGGCCATGCCGCCCTCCGCCCCTTCAAAAAAAGCATGGGCAATATCGCTATATTGCGCCACGATAATTGGCGCAGCGATTGTTTTGCTATAGATTAACTCTTGCACCCCACAACGCAAAATCGCCCGCAAAGTGCTGTCAAGCCTGCCCAATCGCCAGCTTTTGCTCAATAATTTATCAATCATGCGGTCAATCGTCATTTGATTGTCGCTCACCCCACGCACAATCATTTCAAAATAAGCAATATCGGGTTCGGGCAAAACCTCGCCATCTAGCGGATTATCCACCCGATATATCTTAAATTCTTTAATGATTGTCTCTAATGGTGTTTTGGCAATATCCATCTGATAAAGGGCTTGCACAGCCAATAGGCGCGATGTGGTGCGGGCATCATATTTTGCCATTATTTGCTCATCCAATGCTGGCGCAATTCCAAAAGCCGCAAAGCCGCCTGTGCCGCCCCGCCGCCTTTGTTTTTTTCATTTATGCGACACCGCGCCCAAGCTTGCGCTTCATTTTCAACCGTCTGAATACCATTGCCAATGGCCAGCCCATTTTTGATGCCCAAATCCATCAGCCCCCGCGCACTTTCATTGCAGACAATTTCATAATGCGTTGTTTCACCACGTATCACCACCCCCAAAGCAATATAAGCCGCATAGTCGCCACTGGCGGCGGCATAATTTATCGCCACTGGCACTTCCAACACGCCCGGCACCGCCACGCGTTCATAGGCATATTCCGCGCTCTCCAGCTCTGCCACCGCGCCTTGTGCCAAGGCATCGGCCAGCTCTGCATAAAACCGCGCCTCAATAATAAGAATTTTTTTGCTCATCATATTATTCCAAAATAGGCCGCCGATTGGTGATTTTCAAATCATATCCCGCCAACGCAACCACTGTGCGCGGCGTGTCAGACAATAACTCAATTTCATGCACACCCAAATCTAAAATAATTTGCGCCCCCATACCATAATCGCGCAACTGCATTGGCATAGAATTACCCGCATCTGCTGGCTTTAACTTATCCAAAAATGGCGTTGGGGAAGTGTTGCGAATGAACACAACAACGCCGCGCCCTTCTTCGCCTATCAAAGCCAGCGAACGTTGCAAAGTTTTGGCGCGTGGCATGGCACTGCCCAACACATCGGCAACAATATTTTCAGCATGAAACCGCACCAAAACCGGCTCAGGCGTGGTAATATCGCCTTTCACCAGTGCAATATGTTCTTCATTTTCAATTGTGTTACGAAAAATAAGGGCTTTGAATGTGCCGCCAAATTCGGACTCAAATTCAGTTTCATGAATCCGCTCCACCAATGTATCTTTGCGGCGGCGATAGGCAATTAAATCAGCAATCGTGCCAACTTTCAGCCCATGTAATTGGGCAAATTGCACCAAATCGGGCAGCCGTGCCATTGTGCCATCATCATTCATAATTTCACAAATCACCCCAGATGGATACAGCCCCGCTAAGCGGGCAATATCAACCGCCGCTTCGGTGTGGCCAGCGCGCATTAACACCCCGCCTTCTCGCGCCACAAGCGGAAACACATGACCGGGCGACACAATATCAGCCGCGCCTTTGGTCGGGTCAATCGCCACCGAAACAGTTTTAGAACGGTCATGGGCAGAGATACCAGTGGAAATGCCTTCCCGCGCTTCTATTGATACTGTGAAAGCTGTTTGATGACGTGAGCTGTTATTTTGTGACATCAGTTCTAGGTTTAATTGTTCGGCGCGGTTTTGTGGCAAGGCCAGACAAATCAATCCGCGCCCAAATTTGGCCATGAAATTGATGGCTTCTGGCGTGGCCATTTGTGAGGGAATAACGAGGTCGCCCTCATTTTCGCGGTCCTCAGCATCCACCAGCACAATCATTTTGCCATTGCGCGCATCTTCAATAATATCTTCGGCTGGCGATAGATATTGATTAAATTCCGATTTATCTTCTGATTTATCTTCTGGCATTATTCGCTCCTATCTTTTTGCTCTACTTGCCGCAAGCGCGCCACATAACGCGCCAGCATATCAATCTCAACATTAACTTCATCACCAATTTGCGCTTGCCCCCAAGTTGTTACATTTTGCGTATGCGCAATAAAATTGATACCAAAATTATTGTCGGCCACTGCGTTAATCGTCAATGATGTGCCGTCAAGTGTAATTGAACCTTTGGGCGCGATAAAATCCATTAAATTTTCTGGGGCGGCAAATGTAAAACGCTTGCTTTCGCCTTCCGCTTCAATGGCAATAATGCTGGCCAGCCCATCAACATGGCCACTGACCAAATGGCCACCCAACTCATCACCCATTTTTAAGGCACGTTCCAGATTAAGCCTTGTGTTTTCACGCCAATTTTTTGCATTGGTAACATCTAAAGTCTCTTTGCTTGCTTCCACCGCAAACCAATGGCCAGTTTCGCCGCTGTTTTTTTCAACGAGAGTGCCTTTTTCAATCACAGTAAGACACGCGCCAGCACAGGCAATGGACGCACCTATTTCTATCGTATCAGGCGCGTATTGCGTCATAATATCAAAACGTGTGTCGCCCTTATGCGTTACTTGGC
>JBPCVS010000016.1:0-25903 GCA_051010295.1 Parvibaculales bacterium
AAAGCGCGGAAGGCGCACTAATGTTGCGCTAATGCGCAACAAGTGCTTTTACCGCGTTAAGCGGTTGGCGACCCGTTCATTTTTTTTACAAAGTCTATGTCGGTGCGTCAATCCGTGCTTCGCACGGATGCGCCCGACAGACTTTGAATAGCCGTCATCCGCTTGACGCGGATGAACGTATAAGAGAAAAACAAAAACAGGGTGTGAATGGGAAAAGAATAAACGTCCATCTGCGCCAGCAGATGGCGGCACGTCCCAAGCGGCTGCGTATCCGTGCGTAGCACGGATTGGCGCATAGCTCGCTTGGGAGAAAGAACAACAGGAAGCCAAAACCAAAAACAGGCCGCACATGGGAAAAGAATAAACCAGCTTATCCTTGAAATTTATAATAAACGCATTACTCTGGCGCAGATGAATAGCACCAGCGACACTTCCCAAAATCTCCAAAATCAGGGGCATCAGGCGGTAAATGCCGAAAATTATCGGCAATTTGGGGTGCGGCATTTTGGCTATTTCAACTATCTTGGCTTGTGGACTTTATATCGCAAAGAGGTGCAACGTTTTATCAAAGTCTGGATGCAGACTTTTGTTGCCCCAGTGGTTACGACGCTTTTATTTCTGGCGATTTTTTCGGTGGCTTTGGCGGGGCTTCGGCCTGATATTAACGGCTTGCCTTTTGTCAATTTTCTTGCGCCGGGGTTGATTATGATGGCGGTGGTGCAAAACGCTTTTGCCAATTCTTCCTCATCTTTATTGGTGGCCAAAGTGCAAGGCACGGTGGTGGATATTTTAATGCCGCCCATTTCGCCTTTAGAGCTTAATATCGCAATCTCTATCGGCGGTGTAACGCGGGGCGTGGCGGTGGGTTTTGGCACTTATCTGGGCATGATATGGTTTGTGCCTTTGGCAATTTATGATGTGCCAGCATTGTTGTTTTATGCTTTTGTGCCATCGCTGATTATGGCGCAGTTGGGGCTATTGGCGGGCATTTGGGCTGAAAAATTTGACCATATGGCGGCGGTCACCAATTTTCTCATCACGCCCTTATCATTTTTGTCTGGCACTTTTTATTCGGTGCAACAATTACCAGATTTTGCGCACACCATCACGCAATATAATCCGTTTTTCTATATGATTGATGGTATCCGCTATGCCATGACAGGCCATAGCGAGGGCAGTTTGCTATTTGGCATTATGTTTCTCACGGGGCTGGCACTCATTTTGGGTGTGGCTTGCCAGCGCATATTGATGACAGGCTATCGCCTAAAAAGCTAGCATTTACCAAATGGGGTAGATTTGCTATAAGCCAAGTGAATGCCGCCAATGGGCGGCTTTTTCGTTAAGGGGTTGGTATGAAAAACAACGCGCCTGATTATATATTGCCGACCTATCGGCGTAGCCCATTGGCTTTTGTCAGTGGCGAAGGCGCGTGGCTAACAGCCAGCGATGGCACGCGCTATCTTGATTTTAGCTCAGGCATTGCCGTCAATACATTAGGCCATGCCGCGCCCGAATTGGTGGCGGCATTGACCGCCCAAGCGCAAAAATTATGGCATGTATCCAATCTTTATCAAATTCCCGAACAGCAAGAATTAGCCGCTTTATTATGCGCCCATAGTTTTGCCGATTTGGTGTTTTTCTGCAATTCTGGTGCCGAAGCAGTGGAGGGCACAATTAAAACGATGCGCAAATATCACGCCGCAATGGGCGCGCCTAAACGAAAAACCATTATTGGCTTTGCGGGGGCGTTTCATGGCCGCACTTTGACGGCTTTGGCGGCAGCCGGCAATGCCGACAAGCTGGCAGATTTTGGCCCCGTGCCGCAGGGTTTTGTGCAATGTGCGCAATTTGATATTGCCGCGCTGGAAAAATTGATTGATGACACCACCGCAGGCATTTTGCTAGAGCCCGTGCAGGGCGAAGGCGGGGTGCGCGATGTTGGCACCGCGTTTTTGCGTGCGGTGCGCGCCCTATGCGACAAACATGATATTTTGCTGGCGTTGGACGAGGTGCAATGCGGTATTGGCCGCACGGGAAAATTATTTGCCCATGAATGGGCGGGCATTACCCCCGATATAATGGCCATTGCCAAAGGCATTGGCGGCGGTTTTCCGCTTGGCGCATTTCTCACCACGCGCAAAATTGGTGCGGTCATGCAGGCTGGCACACATGGCTCAACTTTTGGCGGCAATCCATTGGCTTGTGCGGTGGGGCTGGCGGTTATGCAGATTGTGCTAGGCGATGGGTTTTTGCAAAATGTGCAAAATCAGGCACTTTATTTGCGGCAAAAACTGGCTGAACTGGTGGATAGCGACCCCGATATTTTTACCAATATAAGCGGGCGCGGTTTGATGATTGGGCTACACTGCCAGCCACCCAATGCCGATGTGGTGGCGGCTTTGCGCGATGTGCAACTGCTCACAGTGCGGGCGGCCAATAATGTGCTGCGGCTGTTGCCGCCGCTTAATGTAACGCACACTGATATTGATACTGCGATTGATAAACTCAAAACCGCCTGCGTATCTTTGCAAACACCAAATAAAGGGGTGCGCCATGAGTAAAAATGCCCAAGATTTTATTGATTTAGCCGCTTTGTCGCCTGATGCTTTGCGCGCTCTGCTTGATGTTGCCCATGCACGCAAGGCGGCGCGGGTGGGCTATCCAAAAGCCCAAGCCGATGCGGACGCGCCTTTGCAAAATTATATGTTGGCGATGGTGTTTGACAAACCTTCCACCCGCACCCGATTATCATTTGATTTGGCAATGCGCCAGCTCGGCGGCAATACTATGATTATCAATCGTGACGATACGCATTTGCATCGGGGCGAAAGCTTGTCGGATACCGCGCAAGTGGTGTCGCGCTTTGCCGATATTGCTATGTTGCGCACGGGCGCGCATGAAAATTTGGCCAAATTTGCCGCCACCGCCGATATTCCAGTGATAAATGGACTCACGGCACATAGTCATCCGTGCCAAATTGTGGCTGATTTAATGACTTTTGAAGAGCATAAGGGGCGTTTATCTGGCCAAATTTTGGCGTGGGTGGGCGATGGCAATAATGTTGCGGTGTCGCTGATACAAGCGGCAGCCTTGTTGCCTTTTGAATTGGCTTTGGCGTGTCCGCCAGATTTTATGGTGGCCGAAAAACTGATTGCTGGGGCGCGCAAAAAAGGCGCGAAAATCACCCTATGCGACACCGCAGAAATGGCGGCTACAGGTGCATCTGCACTGATGACCGATTGCTGGGTGTCAATGAATGATAACCCCGCCACGGCACAAAAACGCCAAGCCGCTTTCGCGCCTTTTAAGGTTACGCAAGCTTTGATGGATTTGGGCGATAATCCAATTTTTCTGCATTGCTTGCCCGCCTATCGCGATGAAGAGGTAACGGCAGAAGTGATTGATGGGGCGCAATCGGTGGTGTTTGATGAGGCGGAAAATCGTTGCCACGCGCAAAAAGCCATTTTGTTATATTGTCTTGCAGATAATGTGGGCCTTGCAGATAAAGTGCAGTAAATTTGATGGTCGCACCACCGCACACAGAAACTGATTTTATCCGCCCTTTCCGCATTGAGGGACAAAATGTTAATGGCCGCATTGTTCGGTTGCAGGCAGTCGTAACCGATATTTTAACGCGCCATAATTATCCCGATGTCATAAATCATTTGCTTAGCGAAGCACTGGTTTTGGCCGCCATGTTGGGCAGTAGTCTAAAATTTGATGGCCGCTTTATCTTGCAACTACAAGGTGCAGGCGCGATTTCTATGTTAATGGCCGAATATAAATCGGCAGGCGAGATGCGCGCCTATGCGCGATTTGATGCCGAAACATTGGCGGCGGCACAAAAAAGCGGGGTGCAAGGTTTGGCTCTCATGCAGTCTGATAAACAGGCGGCACACATGGCTTTCACCATTGAACAGCGCACCGATGGAGAAAATTATCAAGGCATTGTGTCGCTTGAGGGCGATAATTTGGCACAAGCCGCGCTGGGTTATTTTGAACGTTCTGAGCAAATTTCTACACGGCTGAAATTGGCCAGTGCGCCGATTATTCTACGAGCGGGTAAAACTAAATGGTGCGCGGGCGGCATCATGTTGCAACAAGCCCCCGATATAGGCGGCAAAATGCCCTCTTTGCGGCAAGATGATGATTGGCATCGGCTGGCTATTTTGTTGGATACCACACAAGATAGCGAATTGCTGGATAACACAATTAACGTGGAAAAGCTGCTTTATCGGTTGTTTAATGAAGATGATGTGCGGCTTTTTGAACCGCGTGTTTTGCGCTTTTTGTGTTCGTGTTCGCGCCTGCGGGTGCAAAATATGCTCCGCGCTCTGCCAGATACAGAGCGGACGCAAATGCAGGTTGAAGATAAAATTGAGGTGCGGTGCGAGTTTTGTGCGAAACTATATCAGTTTTCGCCGCAAGAGGCTTTTACGGCTGATTAAATCTATGACTGATAAAAGGTGCGTTTGGCGTTATATAATGGCATATTATATAGGGTATAGATAAATGTCTCAATTTATGAGCCAAAGGTGATTATGCGCGCATTACAAAATTTACGACATTATGGTGTCGGCCTGTTTGGGTCGTGCTTGGCAATGGTTGCTCATTTGGCCAGCTTTTTGCGCCTGCGAAGAAAGGGCTGGCGGGTTGTGTTGCCATTTATGGTGATTGCGCTGGCTTTTTCTGGCTTTTCGCTATTGCTGATGACGCGGCCTGAAACCCGCCCGTCAAAAAATCTGGAGCGCGTTTGGCCAGTGGCCGCACTTGATGTTGAGCGCGTTACCTATGTGCCGCATATTCGTGCCTTTGGCGAGTTACGCGCCCGCCGCCAGATTGATTTACGCACCCAAGTAGCGGGTGAGGTGATAGTGACTTCCGAGCAATTTGAAAATGGTTCGCGGGTTGGGGCGAATGATGTGTTGTTGCAGATTGACCCATTTCATTATGAGGCCGCCTTGCGCGATACTGAAGCACAACTAAAAGGCGCAAATGCTGTTTTGGCCGAGCGCAAAGCGGCAATTATCCAAGCTGAAAATGATTGGCGGCGCACCACGGAATTGGCAAAAAAGGGTACGGTTTCGCAAAAAACATTAGATGACCGCACAACTGAGTTGACCATTCAAAAAGCCCGCCATGACCAACAGCAAGCAGTGGTTGATAGGGCTGGTGTTGCCCGCGATCGTGCCCGCCGCGACCTTGCAAACACCAAACTTACCGCGCCTTTTAATGCCCATATAAGCAACATTGCGGCACGCAAAGGGCGGGTTTTGAACCCGAATGACCGCGTTGCCACTTTGTCGGATGCTGATGCTTTTGAAATTATTTTCAATCTATCAGATGCTGATTATGGGCGGTTTTTGGCGCGTGATGCTGATATTATTGGCCAGCACCTTGCGGCGGTTTGGGCGTTAGGTAGCCAATCGGTTAAATTACAGGCCGAAATTCGCCGCGTTGGTGCGAATATCTCGCAAAGCACACGCGGGGTTGATGTCTATGCCCGCGTGTTGGGGGCGGTGCCGTCTAATTTGCGCGGGGGTGCTTTTGTAACGATTGATTTGCAATCGCGCCCAGTGCCAGATGTTATGGTTGTGCCGCGCCGTGCTGTCTATGGCGATAATCAGGTATTTGTTGTGGTGCATGGGCGGCTAGAGACGCGCAAGCTAGAAAAATTTATTGATTTAGGCAATGTATTGCTGGTTAGCGAGGGGCTGGTGGCGCATGATAAATTATTGGTTACGCGCTTTAATGAAGCCGCGCCCGGGGTCAGTGTCAAAATTATTGATGAGGGCAATTCATGAATCCACTTATTGCCGCCATTGAATTATTTTCACGTCATCGCAATGCCGCCAATCTGCTATTTATCTCAATGATTATGTTTGGGTTTTTTGGGCTGTCGCAGCTCAATAGGCAATTTTTCCCCACTGTTGATGTCAAAAATGTCACCATTCGTGTCAACTGGCCGGGGGCGACCGCGCAAGATATTGATAAAAATATCGTGGCCGCTATTCAGCCAGAAATCCGTTTTCTTGATGGCGTTAAAGAGGTGCGTAGCGAGTCGCGGCAGAGTTTTGCCGCTATCACGATGGAATTTAATGCCGAAACCGATATGCAACGCGCTGTAGCTGATGTTGAGGCGGCGGTTAATGCTGTTACCACTTTGCCCAAAGAGGCCGAACGTCCGATTATCAAACAGGAGATTTTTTTTGAGCCTATCGCTTCTTTGCTGGTGAGTGGGCCTTATGATGAGGCGGTTTTGCGCACCTATGCCAAAAATTTGCGCGATGGTTTGTTGGCAGCAGGTGTTGATAAAATTGAATTTGAGGCTTTGCGTGAGCCAGAGATTTGGATTTCAACCCGCCCCGAGCAGTTGCGCCGCTATAATTTAACCCCACAACTGATTGCCGCCCGTGTTGAAAATAGCTCGTTAGATGTGCCGGGCGGTATTTTGCGTGGCGCGGTTGAACAACAGGTGCGCGCCGTTGGGTTGGCGATGAGTGCCGAAGAAGTGGGTAACATTGATTTACGCACCTTACCCGATGGGCGGCAGTTAAAAATCCGTGATGTTGCACAGGTGCATGAGACTTTTGATGCGTCAAAGGCAAATGGTTATTATCGTGGCAATCTGGCTATTCGGCTGACAATTTCACGCAGTAAAAATTCTGACGCGCTGGAAGCCACCGCAAAAATTCGTGACTATCTGGCGACAACCATTCCCACTTTACCGCCCAGCCTCACAGTCAAATTGTTCAATGTGAGTAGCAATAAAATTATCCAGCGCATCAATGTGTTGCTTTATAATGGGCTGACTGGCATGGCATTGGTATTGTGCATTTTGTTTTTGTTTTTGAATAGCCGTATCGCCTTTTGGGTGGCGATGGGTATTCCTGCCTCCATGATGGCCACATTTGGGGTTATGCTGATGTTGGGCATGAGTATCAATATGTTGTCTATGTTTGCGCTGATTATGACGATTGGTATTATTGTTGATGATGCTATTGTGGTGGGCGAACATGCCGCCACATTGTCGGAACAAGGCATGAATGCGCAACAAGCCGCAGAAGGCGGGGCGATACGCATGACCATGCCGATTATCGCGGCGGCTTTGACCACATTGGCTGCTTTTTTGTCGGTGTTGATGGTTGAAGGCACATTCGGCCAGATTATCAAACCCATTCCATTGGTTTTGCTTAGTGTGCTGGTGGCCAGCTTGGTTGAATGTTTTTTAGTTTTGCCCGGTCATCTTAATCATGCTTTGTCGGCCCCGCCCAAAGCCCCGCCAAAATTCAAACAAAATTTTCAACAAGCATTTAACAAATTCCGCGATGGTCGTTTTCGCCGTTTCATCACATTAGCCTATGATTATCGCTATACCACCATTGCTGGTGGTATCGGTATTTTGGTGGTGTGTATTGGGTTATTATCAAGCGGGCGGGTGCCGTTTCGGTTTTTCCCATCACCTGAAGGCGAAGTTATCAATGCTTATGTGTTTTTTCAGCCCGGCACGCCCCGCGCCCAAACCCAAGAGGGCGCAAAAAAAGTGGTGGCCGCATTACACCAAGCTGAACGCGAATTGGGGGCTGAGGCTGGCGATGTGGTTGCGTTAGTTTTTACGCAAATTGGCCGCTCGCGCACCACAATGGGCGATGAGCGCGCTTATGTTTGGGTTGAACTTGTTGCCAGTGAAGACCGCGATATTCGCACCCGTGAGATTGTTAAAAAATGGGAATCGCTGATGCCAGAACTGCCAGCTTTGCGCTATATTTTTGTGCGCGAATTGCGTAGCGGCCCGCCGGGACGCGATATTGACATTCGGCTAAGCCATGATGACCCCAAAATACTAAAAAAAGCCGCATTGGAAGTGCGCGCCGCATTGGAAAAATATCCGGGCATTTCTCGCGCCCGCGACAATTTGCACTATAATAAGGAAGAATTATTACTGGAGGTTAATGAGCATGGCGCGGCGCGGGGCTTTAGCAATAATTTTGTTGGCCAAGCCACGCGGGGCGCGTTGGAGGGGCTGATTGCCAAACGTTTTGCGCGTGAAGATGAAGAGGTTACCATTCGCGTATTATTGCCCCGCGATGCCACAGGCCCCAATTTGTTGGAAGAGGTGGAATTGCTGATACCCGCCAGCACCCCGCCGCGTTTTGTGCCACTGACCGCTGTGGTAGATGTTGTTGCCCAGCCGGGTTTTTCAACTGTTCGGCGTGTTGATGGCAAAGTGGCTATCTCAGTCATTGCCGATTATGACGATGCGGCTGGCAACCCCAATAGTGTTTTAACCGCAATCAGCCAAAAAGCCCTGCCCGATATTGCCGCCAAATATAATGTTACTTTTAGCTTTGGCGGGCGCAACCAAGACCAGCGCGAATCGGTGGGTAATTTATTGCTTGGCACTTTTATCGGGTTGGGATTGATTTATGTGATTTTGGCTTTTGTGTTTGCCAGCTATTCAAAACCGCTCATTATTATGTCAATTATTCCTTTTGGCTTTGTCGGCACATTGCTTGGCCATTATATCCAAGGCCATGATTTAACTTTTTTAAGCTTGATTGGTCTGCTTGGCTTGTCGGGGATTTTGGTCAATAACTCAATCATTTTAATTGCGCGTATTGAACAACGTCGCCAAACGGGTGAAGCCCTAAAGCTGGCAATTATCAATAGTGTGTGCGACCGCTTCCGTGCTGTTACGCTCACCTCGCTAACCACTGTGTTAGGGCTGACACCGCTTTTATTTGAAACCAGTATTCAAGCGCAATTTTTATTACCGATGGTGATTACCATTGCGTGGGGGCTGGCCATTGCGAGTGTTATTGTTTTGGTGCTGGTGCCAGCTTTGCTTGGGGTGCAAGAAGATGTGCGCCGCCTATTTGCGTCCGCCCACCAGCCCACTCACCATTCCGCCCACCAGCCCACCCGGCAGCTTGTTGATACTACCGAAGAAATGGCCGAATAAATCACCGCCGCCAAAAAGCTGGCGCAAGCATGACCAAAATGCTCAAAAACTCCAACCGCCCTAGCATCATGCCAAAAGCCAATGTCCATTTGGCGGCATCTGGCAAAGAGGCATAATTGCCGCTTGGCCCAACCACATGCCCAAGCCCTGGCCCCACATTGGCAATAGCGGCTGCCGATGCCGATAGGGCAGTCAATGTGTCCAAACCCATGAGCGACAAAGCAAGCGATGTAAAGGCAAAAGTAATGAGAAAAATAGCCACAAAGCCGATGATTGAATTGGCAACTTCTTCTTCCAACACGCGGCCATTATAGCGAATAATAAAAACCCCATTTGGCAAAACAAGCTGGCGAATATAACGCCAGCCCGCTTTCAACACCACTTGCACACGAAAAATTTTTAGCCCGCAGGCGGTTGAACCCGCACACCCACCAATAAAGGTGAGAATAAAAAATAGCGCGACCGCAAATGGCCCCCAATTATTATAATCGGTGACGCTATAGCCAGTGCCAGATAAAATGGAGGTGGTGGAAAAACCAGATTGCAAAAACCGCCTTGCGCCATCACTCATTTGCATATCTGGCACTTGATAGAGCCACATAATAAATGCCGCCCCTAGCGCAATAGCAAGAAAAACGCGGATTTGCGAATCTTGCCAAAGGGCGTTGACCTTGTCATTCATGGCACGCAAATAGGCAACAAAAGGCAAAGATGAGGCCAGCATAAAAATAATGGCAACCAGCTCAATCGCAGGCGCATCAAAAGAACCAAGACTGCCATTGCGAGTTGAAAAACCACCCGTTGCGATGGTTGTCATGGCGTGGGCGACTGCATCAAAAATGGGCATACCCGCCACCCAATAAGCCAGCGCACAAGCAATGGTGATACCAAAATAAAGCTGCATTAGCGAGCCAGCAATTTGTGCCGTGCGCGGCAGAATTTTTTCCGAATTATCAGAACTTTCCAACCGAAATAATTGCATGCCGCCAACATTGAGCATTGGTAGCACCGAAATAGCCATTACAATAATGCCGATGCCGCCAAACCATTGCAACAAAGCCCGCCATAGCAAAATGCCGGGCGGTGCGTTATCCAAATCGGTTATAATGGTGGCGCCCGTTGTGGTCAGCCCCGACATGGCTTCAAAAAATGCGTCAGTATAGCTCAGCTCCATCGCACCAAAAGCAAAAGGCAGGGCGGCAAAACTCGTGAGGGTCAGCCATGAAAAACCAGTCAGAATAAAAGCTTGTTTGGTAGAAAGCGGTGGTAATTCGCCCCGATTGGTCAAAATAAGCAACCCCGAAACAAAGCCAGTAACCAGTGCGCTGGTGATAAACACCCGAAACTCATCATGGCCTGCCAATGCGTCTATCAGTGCGGGAATCAAAAGCCCGACAGCCACTGCAGCCAGCAATATGCCGATAATAAAAAAAATGGTGCGTTGGTCGCTCATCGCATAATATCCGCTTATTTGCCGTTTAATCTAGCTGTGCAAGGGCTTGTTGAAAATCAGCAAGCAAATCATCGCCATCTTCCAGCCCTACCGATACACGCAATGAAGCACCGCTAATACCTAATTCATGTTTGGCTGCTTCTTCCAACTTAAAATGAGTGGTGGTGGCAGGATGTGTAATCAGTGTTTTTGCATCACCGAGATTATTGGAAATTTTAGCAATGGTGAGCGCGTTTTCCAGTTTGAAAGCTTCGGCTTTGCCGCCTTTTATATCAAAAGCAATCAAATTGCCGCCGCGTTGCATTTGCGCCATCGCCAAATTATGTTGCGGGTGGGCTTTATCGGCGGGATAAAAAACCCGCTCAATTTTTTTATGCGCGCTCAAAAAATCGCATAATTTTTCGGCATTATCACAATGGGCATGCACGCGCAAAGCCAGTGTCTCTAGGGCTTTCACCATCACCCACGCATTAAAGGGGCTTAAAGATGGCCCTGTCTGGCGCAAAAAATTGGCCAATGTGTCGTGGATATAAGCCTCATGCCCAATAATAATACCACCCAAACAACGTCCCTGCCCGTCAATATGTTTGGTGGCACTATAAACCACAATATCGGCACCAAACTCAAACGGCTTTTGCAAAATCGGGGTGGCAAATACATTATCAACCACCAGCAAAGCATCATTTTCATGCGCCAAATCAGCCACTGCGCGCATATCAATAATTTCCAGCACTGGATTAGAAGGCGTTTCTAAAAACAACATTTTGGTTTCGGGGCGCATGGCGGCTTTCCACGCTTGTATGTCGCGGCCATCAACCAATGTGCAATCAACGCCAAAACGCGGCAATAATGTTTCAACAACATAACGGCACGAGCCAAATAGCGCACGAGCAGCAACAATATGGTCGCCCGCTTGCACACAGCTCATCATAGAAGCTGTTACGGCCGCCATGCCAGTTGCGGTGGCACGCGCATCTAATTTGTGGCCGCATGTGCCAGTTTCTAGCGCAATCATGCGTGTTTCAAACATCCGCACAGTCGGATTACCAAAGCGCGAATAAATATAGCCATCTTCTTCTTCAGCAAAACGTGCGGCGGCTTGTTCGGCACTGTCATATACATAGCCAGAAGTTAAATAAAGTGCCTCGCTGGTTTCACCAAAAGCCGAACGATTTTGGCCCTCATGCACCATATTGGTTTGGGTGTTATATTGTTTTTTCATCGCTCTTTCTCATCATTTCTATTGCTGCGTCCACCATGTGATATTGACGCAATAAAAAACCGGCCTGTGGCCGGTTTTCGCCCGGCCATTTTAGCTGTTTATTTAACGTGGCCGCAAGCCGACCGGCTCAAATTACCACGTTGGATAAGCATGTCTAAAAAATCGGCGCACGTCAAGCCTGTTTTCGTGCCAAAGCCACATCAATCAGCGCGATGGTTTGGGCAATGCCATAGAGTGCCACAAAAGAGCCAAAACGCGGCCCTTGTTTTTGCCCCAACAAAACTTCGTATAATGTGCCAAACCAGCCGCGCAAATCATCTTCAAAATGCGCCTTGCCAATAGCATAAATCGCGCTTTGAATTGTTTCACCATCGGCTTTTTTCGGCAGTGCGTCCAGTGCCTCTTTAAGCGCGATAAGCGCGGTTTGTTCGGCACTATCTGGCGCACGAAAAGCTTTGTTGGGTGCTACAAAATCACGATAATAAGCCAGCGCGTAATCGGTTAAATTATCCAACAAAGGCTGGGTTTCGGGGCTGGCATCGGGCGCGTAGGCGACAATAAAACCCCATAACACATTTTTATTTTCTGCATTGGACGCGCTGACAAGATTAAGCAGAAGCGCGAAACTCACCGATATATCCGCTTGGGGTGGCGCGCCATTGTGAATATGCCAAACGGGGTTGGCCAGCTGGTCGGCTGGTTCTTGTGTATGAAATTTATTAAGCAAGGCCAGATAATCATCCACCGCTTTGGGTATCACATCAAAATAAAGCCGCTTGGCTTTGCGCGGATTTTGAAACATATAAAGCGATAGGCTTTGCGGCGGCGCATAGCTGAGCCATTGTTCAATGGTCAGCCCATTGCCGCGTGATTTGGAAATTTTCTCGCCATTTTCATCAAGAAATAATTCATAAGAAAAATTTTCAGGCGGTGTGCCGCCCAAAGCCTGCACAATGCGCGAAGAAAGTTTTACCGATTCTGATAAATCTTTGCCCGCCATCTCATAATCAACCCCCAATGCCAGCCAGCGCATCGCCCAATCGGCCTTCCATTGCAGCTTGCACGCCCCCCCCGTCACTTTGGTTTCAATCACTGCACCATTATCAGGGTGTTGATAATTTATAATGCCGCCCGCTTTATCAATGGGCGTTACTGGCACCATCAAAACGCGGCCTGTATCAGGGCAAATTGGCAAAAATGGCGAATAGGTGCGTTGACGTGCTTCGCCCAAAGTCGGCAAAATTATATCGCGGATTTTTTCATAATGCGCCAATATCTGCAAAAGTGTCGCATCAAATGCGCCCGATTGATATTTGGCTGTCGCGCTGACAAATTCATAATCAAAGCCAAAACTATCCAAAAAAGCCTGCAGCCGCGCATTATTATGCGCCGCAAAACTATCATGCGTGCCAAATGGGTCTGGCACGGCGGTTAGCGGCTTGTCCAAATGCGCCGCCAGCATATCACCATTGGGGATATTATCTGGCACTTTGCGCAACCCATCCATATCATCAGAAAAACACAGCAGGCGGGTTTTAATATCTGGCGCAAGCAGACAAAACGCATGGCGCACCATGCTGGTGCGCACCACCTCGCCAAAAGTGCCAATATGCGGCAGACCTGAAGGGCCATAGCCAGTTTCAAACACCGCCTCATTTTGGCTGGTATTTTCGCACCGCCGCAAAATTTTGCGGGCCTCCTCAAAAACCCATATTTTTGTGTCTTGCGCCAATGATTGAAGCGACATGACCATCTCCATTTTTTACCCCTAAACTGCCTTTAGGTTTTGCAAATGTGCGGCGAACCTATCAGTCCGCATTTTATTGTCAATTGCCAAACGCCCATGATAACGGCATATAAGACAGATGAGCAATGCAATCCCCCAGTTGAACCCACACCAAGCTATGTTGGCTTGCCTAACATTGGTGATGGCAGTCAATGGTGCGCCAAGCACTAAAACCCGCGATTTATTGATGCGTTTGTGCGCCGCCACGCGGGGTTTTGCAATCATAATAGAGGAGGATACCATACAAAACGAAGCACAAATGGAGGCTATGACGCTTGATATTTTATCCGCCCCTGATGGTATGAATACATTATTGGAGCTGGCCGCACCAGTGCTGACAATGGAGGCGCGCCAATTAACTTATGCGTTGGCGGTGGATTTTGTGCTGGCCAATAATAAGCTAACGCCAGAAGAAATGCGGGTGCTGGATATTCTGGCCGACACTTTCAAACTTGATAAACTTACCCGCGCCGCCATTGACCGCGCCGCGCAAATCCGTTTGCAACCTTATTTTTAATGTTATGCATGCTTTATCCACATTTTTTCTTTTGTTGTTTTTGTTGTTTGGGTTGCGTTTTATTTATTTTTCCACACTGGGATACGCATTTATTGCCGTTATTTTATAATGTAGCTTCTGGCTTCTGGCATTATTTTGTCTGCCCTGTCAGAGTTGGTTTATGGGTGAGGATGAAGACAGAGATAGTTTCTCTGATAGGGGAACGGATGGGTGGGATTTTTCAGATGATAATTCAGATGATGACTCACATGATGATTCACAAGTCCCTGATACTCTAGAAGAAAGCACGATGGCTTATTTGCCTGCGGGTGCTTCTCATACACACCATAACAACATGGAACATCCTCATTTTTTACCTGCTTTTTTGGTTGTTCTTGTTTTTGGGTTGGTGTTTTTGGGTGCGGGCTTAATTGATGTGTTTGACAGCTTTCTAATATGCCTCTGGGGTGTGCATTTTTTTGGTGTATTGCCCCTATTACTGACACTGGAAACCCCAATCATTGCTTGGGGCAAGATAGATAAAAGCACGATAGATAACGCACATCATGATTTACCAATTTATTCTATTTTAGTGCCAGTCTATCGGGAAGCCAATATGCTGTCCCAAATGGCCAAAGGTCTGGCCGCCCTTGATTATCCATCTGACCGATTGGATATTATTATTTTGTTAGAAAGCGATGATAAGCGCACCTATCAGGCGGCACAGGCGATTAACTGGCCAGCTGGCACAAATTTGCTAGTGGTGCCTGATGGGGTGCTACGCAATAAGCCACGTGCGTGTAATTATGGTCTAAAACAAGCACGCGGTGCGTTTTTGGTAATTTATGATGCTGAAGATATTCCCCACCCCCAACAATTACGTGCCGCCATTGCCCGCTTTGAGGCAGACACTGACAAGCTTGCTTGCCTGCAATCGCCCCTATGTATTTTGCCCAACCATCATGGCTGGCTAGAAAGCCATTTTCTGTTAGAATATAGACAGCTCTTTGGAGTTATTTTACCCGTTTTATGTATGTTTAATATGCCAATTCCATTGGGTGGAACCTCTAATCATTTCAAAACCAGCATATTGCGCGACATTGGTGGCTGGGACCCATGGAATTTAACCGAAGATGCTGATATTGGCCTAAGGCTGGCATTGGAGGGCTATAAAATAGCCATGATTGATGTGCCAACTTTTGAGAATGCACCCCATAGTGCAAAAATATGGATGCACCAACGCACCCGTGGGTTGAGTGGGCATATTCAAACATTGGGCACACATGGCTTTGTGTTTGATGATTGGATAATCAGGCGTGGCTTGCTGGCCACCCTATCAATGATAAGTATTTTATTGTGTCGTTTGCTCAGTGGCGTTCTCACCATGTGTTGCGGGGTGCTTACCTTATGTGCTGTTTTGGGGATTCGCCCATGGCATTCTTCAACCATTTTTATATATATCGCATTAGGCGTTTATGTTGGTATCTTTGTTGTCAATATGCGGCTATTGCGTGATTTTCCTATCCGACACCGCTTATTTATTGTGTTCACAACGCCTTTTTATTGGCTGATGACCAACCCGGCTTTTGCCCGCGCCTGCTGGCGCATCGCAACTGGCAACCTAAAATGGATAAAAACACCACACAAACCACACACAGATACGATAAAATAAAATAAAGGATTTTACTTTACACCTGCCGTTTGCGTAGCATTTCGGGCGTGAGTTGTGACAGATTACGCACGCCCATCAGCTTCATGCCCCGTTCTATTTCCGCTTGCATATTGCCAAGTGCTTTTTCCACACCAGCTTGCCCACCACCAGCGAGAGCATAAAGATACATGCGGCCGCCCGAGCAAGCCGTTGCGCCCAGTGCCATTGCTTTCAACACATGCGTGCCGCGCCGAATGCCACCATCAAGAATAATTTCAATATCACCACCAACCGCTTGCACAATTTCTTCTAGCTGGTCAAAAGGTGCGCGCCCGCCATCAAGCTGGCGGCCACCATGATTAGAAATCATAATAGCATCTGCGCCTAAACTGACAGCACGGCGAGCATCACTTACACTCATAACACCTTTGAGACAAAATTTACCGCCCCAGCTCTGGCGCAAATGGGCGGCATCATCCCAATTCATATTTTGGTCAAGCATGGTAGAAAAATAATCACTAATTGAAATGGCAATGTTTGAGCCTTGCCCGACATAATCTTTTAATTGCGATAGTTCAAATTTTTTGCGCAACAAATAATTGAGCGTCCATCTAGGTTTGATAGCAAATTCAAACAGGCTGTTGAGTGTGAGACGTGGCGGTGAAGTAAAACCAGTATGTAAATCGCGCTCACGATTGCCGCCTGTAATAGTATCCACAGTCAGGGTGAGAATATCAAATTTGGCTTGTTTAGCCATCTCCAACATGGCGGCATTGAGGGCTCTATCTTTGTGAAAATAAAATTGAAACATTTTAGGCGTGGTAATCAATGCGCCAATCTCAGACAAGCCAACCGTGCCAAGCGAAGACACACCAAATAAAGTGTCATATTTCTCTGCCGCCCGTGCTACTGCGCGTTCGCCCTCATGGTGAAACAGGCGTTGCAATGCAGTCGGCGCACAAAATATGGGTAAGCCTAGGCGATGCCCCATCACCTGAACCGACATATCAATATCAGCCACACCCGCCAATATGTTCGGCACTAAATCATAATCGTTAAAAGCTTGGCTGTTGCGCCGATAGGTCACCTCATCATCGGCCGCCCCATCAATATAATGAAAAATCGGTGCGGGCAAACGCTTGCGCGCCAATATGCGCAAATCATCAATATTTCTGCACTTTGCCAAAGATTGCGTCAATGAAAGGGGAAAATGGGGCATCAAACCAGCCTTATTTATGCTTTGCTGAGATTATCAGAAATCTTGCTTGAAATGTTTGGATAATTTTAATCCTTGCGCCTGATAATGCGATTTCAAACCATCACCATAAAGCTTTTCTGGTGTTTCGGTAAGACGTTCATAAACCAACCGCCCAATAATTTGGCCGTGTTCAACAATAAAGGGCACTTCACGCGAGCGCACTTCCAGCACCGCATGGGCGCGGCCATCGCCCGCCTTTTGTGCGCCAAGCCCTTCTGCACCAAATCCAGGATCAAAAAACCCCGCATAATGCACACGAAACTCACCCATAAGAGGGTTAAAAGGTATCATCTCTGCCGCATGGGTGGGCGGAATTGTGACCGCCTCACGCGAGGCCAGAATATAAAATTCATCGGGGTCAAGGATAATCTGCTGGTCGGCGCGATGATAAATAGGTTCCCAATATTGCCGCACATCAAGGCAATCGGGCGCATCTACATCAATCAATCCCGCATGACGCTTGGCGCGATAGCCAATAATATCTTTATTATGCGTGCTATCACCAGCCTTGCTAGCTTGTAAATTGATGGAAAGTGCCAGACCATTATCAATATCAGCCTCGCCATCCACCAGCCCGATTGTGTGTTGCAACTGGCGAATATCATCATCACAGCTGGTTGATGGCCCGCGCCGAAAACGAATTTGCGACAGGCGCGAGCCAGCACGCACTAATATCGGGAAAGTGCGCGGCGTTACTTCCAAATAAAGCGCGCCCTTATATCCGCCACACACTGTATCAAAGGCTGTGCCGAAATCGGTAATCACGCGTGTAAATACATCAATTCGGCCAGTTGAGCTTTTGGGGTTAGCAAAAGCGGTAATGCGTTCGGGTAGATTGAGCGATTCTAGCAGTGGCACCAAATAAACGCATCCGGTTTCTAACACCGCGCCCTCGCGCAAATCAATCTCGTGATAGGTTAGTAATTTCAATTTTTCTTGCACAGTGGCTTTAGCCCCGGGCAGAAAGCTGGCGCGGATGCGATAAGCCGTGCGCCCCAATCGTAAGTCAAGACTGGCTGGTTGTATCTGCTCGGCAACAATCGGCTCATTTGACAAAATTTGTTTTTCGCGCACCATATTGACAATGCCGTGCGCGGGCAAAATGCCTGCTACATGGCCAGCCGCATGCTCTGCGCTGGCGGCGGTGGCCGTGCTGGTGGATTGGGATGTTTTTTCTGCTTCTCCCAGCCCGTTTTTGTCGAAAGACAAATTTGATAATGGCGCGTCTGCTGGCATAATAAATCTCCTTCTACCTACCTACTACATACGAAGCGCAATAGCATGACACTAATATGATTCTTTAACAGATTTCCCCAACAACCGCACAAGTATCGCAAATCCTTTACTTTATTTTATTGGGCCTGTGTGTGCCTGTATGTGGTTTGTGTGGTGTTTTTATCCATTTTAGGTTGCCGGTTGCGATGCGCCAGCAGGCGCGGGCAAAAGCAGGGTTAGTCATCAGCCAATAAAAAGGCGTTGTGAACACAATAAATAAGCGGTGTCGGATAGGAAAATCACGCAATAGCCGCATATTGACAACAAAGATGCCAACATAAACGCCTAATGCGATATATATAAAAATGGTTGAAGAATGCCATGGACGAATCCCCAAAACAGCACATAAGGTAAGCACTCCACAGCACATGGTGAGAACACCACTGAGCAAACGACACAATAAAATACTTATCATTGATAGGGTGGCCAGCAAGCCACGCCTGATTATCCAATCATCAAACACAAAGCCATGTGTGCCCAATGTTTGAATATGCCCACTCAACCAACGGGTGCGCTGGTGCATCCATATTTTTACACTATGGGGTGCATTCTCAAAAGTTGGCACATCAATCATGGCTATTTTATAGCCCTCCAATGCCAGCCTTAGGCCAATATCAGCATCTTCGGTTAAATTCCATGGGTCCCAGCCACCAATGGCGCGCAATATGCTGGTTTTGAAATGATTAGAGGTGCCACCCAATGGAATTGGCATATTAAACATACATAAAACGGGTAAAATAACCCCAAAGAGCTGTCTATATTCTAACAGAAAATGGCTTTCTAGCCAGCCATGATGGTTGGGCAAAATACATAAGGGCGATTGCAGGCAAGCAAGCTTGTCAGTGTCTGTCTCAAAGCGGGCAATGGCGGCACGTAATTGTTGGGGATGGGGAATATCTTCAGCATCATAAATTACCAAAAACGCACCGCGTGCTTGTTTTAGACCATAATTACACGCACGTGGCTTATTGCGTAGCACCCCATCAGGCACCACCAACAAATTTGTGCCAGCTGGCCAGTTAATCGCCTGTGCCGCCTGATAGGTGCGCTTATCATCGCTTTCTAACAAAATAATAATATCCAATCGGTCGGATGGATAATCAAGGGCGGCCAGACCTTTGGCCATTTGTGACAGCATATTGGCTTCCCGATAGACTGGCACTAAAATAGAATAAATTGGCAAATCATGATGTGCGTCATCTATCGTGCTTTTATCTATTGTGCCCCAAGCAATGATTGGGGTTTCCAGTGTCAGTAAGAGGGGCAATACACCAAAAAAATGCACACCCCAGAGGCATATCAGAAAGCTGTCAAACACATCAATTAAGCCCGCACCCAAAAACACCAACCCAAAAACAAGAACAACCAAAAAAGCGGGCAAAAAATGAGGCTGTTCCATGTTGTTATGGTGCCTATGAGAAGCACCCGCAGGCAAATAAGCCATCGCGCTTTCTTCTAGAGTATCAGGGACTTGTGAATCATCATGCGAATTATCATCTGAAAAATCCCATCCATCGGTTCCCCTATCAGAGAACCTATCTCTGTCTTCATCCTCACCCATAAACCAACTCTGACAGGGCAGGCAAAATAATGCCAGAAGCCAGAAGCTACATTATAAAATAACGGCAATAAATGCGCACCCCAGTGTGGAGAAGTAAATAAAACGCAACCCAAACAACAAAAACAACAAAAGAAAAAATGTGGATAAAGCATGCATAACATTAAAATATATGAAATTATCTAAGCTACATTAGAAAAAATAGATTTTAAGCAATCTAGCGTTGCCGTCTAAAGGCTGATACAATGCCGCCATGTTTCGCTCGTGTTATGCAATCATTATTTACAAAATTATCGCTATTGCCCTTATTGTTCGCTCGCATTTTGTGCGTGGTGCGTGATGGCCAATTTTTATCGTGCCATACGTCCGCTTTTATTTGCTCTGCCGCCAGAGGGTGCGCATCGGCTTGCATTGCTGGCGTTAAAAAGCCTGAATATGGCAGTGGGCTATGCTGAGGGTGAAGACCATTTGCTAAAACAACAAATTTGGGGGCGGCATTTTGCCAATCCATTTGGCATGGCGGCTGGGTTTGACAAAAATGGCGAAACCATTGGCGGTGTTTTGAAGCTGGGTTTTGGCTTTACTGAAATCGGCACTTTGACTCCTTTGCCCCAAGCTGGCAATGCGCGGCCACGCCTCTATCGTCTGCCACAATATGGGGCAATCATAAATCGGCTCGGCTTTAATAATAAAGGTCAGATTGAGGCACTCCATAGATTATCAGTTTTTCGGGCGCGTTCATCGGGGCATCGCCGCCTTATTGGGGTTAATATCGGGGCGAATAAGCAAAGCCCTGATTGGTTTGCGGATTATGAAATTGGCGCGGCGCGTTTTGCGGTAATGGCAGATTATCTTACAGTCAATATCTCTTCGCCCAACACGCCGAATTTGCGTGATTTACAGGCGCAAGACCCGATTGATATTTTGATGAAAAAAGTGCGTATGGCCGCCCCCGCCACGCCGATTTTGATTAAGCTTGCGCCAGATTTGTCGCCTGATGAAGCTTGCGCGATTGCTGAGTTGGCTGTTGTTAACAAAATTGATGGTTTGATTGTGTCTAACACCACCACCAGCCGCGCTGGTGTGAATGGGCATAAATTTGCAGCGCAAACAGGCGGCTTATCTGGGCAACCGCTTTTTGATAAATCCACTTCTTTGCTGGCCGAAATTTATCGCACCAGTCAAAATAAACTTACATTGATTGGTGTTGGTGGTGTGGCCACGCCAGAGCAAGCCTATGAAAAAATTTGTGCTGGTGCGAGTTTGGTGCAACTTTATACTGCATTGATATATCAAGGGCCTGCTTTGGTAGGGCAGTTGCGGCGTGGGCTGGCCGATTTGTTGCGCCGTGATGGTCATCGTTCAATCAGCACCGCCATTGGGAGCAAAATTTGAAAATGCGTGTAATACTTTACCATAATCCGCGATGTTCAAAATCGCGCCGCGCATTGGAGCTTATTCGCGCCGCTGGATATGAGCCCATTATTATAGATTATTTGAAAACCCCGCTTGATGTTGGTGGGTTGGCGGATTTACACAAGAAATTGGCGGTGCCAGTGCGCGATATGATGCGGCACGGCGAGGCCATATATAAAACCCTCAATTTGGCGGCGGAAGAAAGTGAGACAGCATTGCTGGCGGCGATGGCCGCGCATCCGATTTTATTGGAACGTCCAGTGATTGTAACGGATAAGGGCGCGCTTATTGGTCGCCCGCCAGAAAAGCTGCATGATATTTTGACCTGAATATGAATTTTTGAATATGAATTTGCTTCTTGGTCGCTTTTCGCTATTATTTTTGGAGGGTATTGGGGGTTAAAAGTTAGGGAGAATAAAATGCAGTCTTTTATCATCTGGATTATGAAAAATATGCCCAATTTTATATTGCGGCTACTGGCGGGCAAGCCGCTGGATATTGATGGCAACCGACTGGATGTGAATATGCAGATTGTTGCCAATATGGCGGCGCGCAACGCGCCTGAGGCGGGCGAATTTCCGCCATTGGATGAGTTGCGGGCATCAATGGCCGAGCTGAAACCGCTTGATGCTTCGCGCCGTGCGGGTGTGCAGTCGGTGGATAGGCATTTTTCGGCCTCTGTTGGTGATATAAAAGTGCGTATTTATACCCCCCATAATTGCCCTGATTTAGCCCCTGCAATTTTGTTTTTTCACCAAGGCGGATTGGTGGTTATGGATTTGGATAGCGATGACACATTTTGCTCTGTTATGGCTGATGAAGCCAAAGCGCGGGTCATATCTTTGGATTATCGGTTGTGTCCAGAGCATGCGTTTCCTGCCGCCATTGATGACGCGTTGGCACTTTGGGATTATGTGCAAAGCCATGCGGCTGAATTGGGCATTGCGTCTGCACGCATTGCGCTGGCGGGGGATAGTGCGGGCGGTTTGATAAGTGCGGTGCTGGCACAAGAAATCCGCGATAGGGGCGGGGTGCAACCTGCCGCGCAATTATTGGTTTATCCATGGGTGGCAACGCAAATGGAAGAGCAGGGTTCGGTGGTGAGTTGTGCCGAAACTTTTCCGCTCAACCGTGCGACAATGGATTTTTTCAACGCGCAAGTGTTTCCTGATGATAAAAATACCGACCATAAATGGGCAAATCCATTGCATAATGACAATTTGGAAAATTTGCCGCCAGCGATTGTGGCAACGGCGGGGTTTGACCCTATTCGCGACCAAGGCAATGCTTATGCGCAAGCCATAAAAGCGGCTGGTAATCGGGTGACGCACCATTGCTTTGGCAGTTTAACGCATAGTTTTTTGATTTTCGGCAATGTGTCCCACACGGCACAACGCGCCAGTGTTCAACTGGCACGTGAGTTGGCTGAATTGCTAAAAACTGATTAGCCCAATGTTGCCAGTGCTGGAAACCAATCAAGCAAATAGCCCGCCAATAATTGCAATCTATTAAGCATAATCATCAGGCCGGTTATGATGAGCAACCCGCCCGCCACGCGTTCTATCAGCCCGATATGTTTTTTAAGTTTTTGGCTGGCAACCATAAAATGCCCCACGCCTAAGGCCGCCAAAATAAACGGCAAGCCAAGCCCCATAGCATAAAATGTCAATAGCCCAACCCCCTCGCCAAAACTTTCGCGCCCTGCCGCCAGTGCTAAAATTGTGGCCAATATCGGCCCGATACAAGGTGTCCAGCCAAAAGCAAAAGCCAGCCCCATAATATAAGATGTTACAAAATTAGCCGATTGTGTGCCGCCAACCCCCAACAAACGCGCTTCACGTTCCAAAAAAGGCAGGCGGATAATATGTGCCATGTGCAAGCCCAATAGAATAATGACACCCCCCGCAATTTGGCTGAGAATTTGTTGGTGCGCCAGCAATAGCGGGTTGATGGCCGCCGCCCCTGCACCAAGCAAAATAAAAATAGTTGAAAAGCCCGCCACAAAAGCCAACACACCGCGCAAAATGGCGCGTCTGGCGCGGCTTTGTTGTTGCAATGCGGCAAGCTCGCTAAATTGCAATCCAGCGGCAAAGCACAAATAGCCCGGCACAAGCGGCAACACACAGGGTGACAAAAAACTCAGCGCACCGCCGCCAAAAGCGACCAAAGCCGATGCCAAAAAACTATCCATTATTTCTCCTTAGCATTTTTATTTGCGTCTAAACACCAGCGCGCCGCCCCAGCCCATAAATCCAGCAATCATAACCCCAACAAGACCATAAATAAGCGGATTTTCATGGGCGGCTTGGTGTAATATATGGCCAGCACCCACAATATCTACCGGCAATTCTCCCGTTTGATAGCCGACCAACCGCCCCCGCCGAAAAGCAAAAAATTCGGTAACATAAGTGCCGACAGGCATGCCAGAGGGTAAATCAATCTCAGCCCGAAATAGCCGATTATTCAAAATTGTAACGCCTTGTTCATTGGCGGAATATAATCCCGCACGGTGTCTGAGCCGAATAAAACCATCTAGCACTTCTTTTTGTGGCATATTTTGCAAATTGGTAGATAAATAACGCGGTAACAAAGCGTGTTTTTTTTGTTCCCCAGCAGGGGCAATTCGGTCAAGTGCGCGTGAGCTACTCATAGCAAAAAAGCTGGGCAATGGCCCTAGCAAAAAACTATCGCTATTGATCCAAATGCCGAAATGTTTTTGCTTGCGGCGCACCATAAAATCTTCGGCGGGGCTGCGCAGCACCACAACAATATCGGTCGCAACATTGCTATCAGCTGCGTCAATCGCACCGAATAAGAGCAATTTTTCGCCGCTAAAGTTGGATTGAATGGTGATATGGTCTTTTGATAAATCGGCAATGAGTGCGCCATCACCGCGTGTTGTGGCAGGAAAAAGCATGATGCCTAAGGCGAAAAATGTTAAAAATTTTGTGGACTTATTTATCTGGTTTCTCATTTGCCTAGCCCCAATCGCGTGAGTGAATAAAGCTCATCTGGCATTAGCACAAGGTCAAGCAATAGGCGCATACCAACGCCTAGCACAATAAGTGCTAGCAAAGCGCGCAACTGCTCACCGGGCAATTTTTGCCCCACCCGCGCCCCAATTTGCGCGCCCAGCACACCCCCAATCATCAACAAAACAGCCAGCACAATATCAACCGTCTGATTTTCTACCGCATGCAAAATGGTAACAGATGCGGTTACAAAAATAATCTGAAACAAAGATGTGCCAATCACCACATTGGTTGGCATTCGCAAAATATAAATCATGGCTGGCACCATAATAAAGCCCCCACCCACACCCATAATAGCGGCCATCACGCCAACAAAAAAACCAATAAAAAGCGGTGGGATAATGCTGATATAAAGTTTTGATTGGCGAAAGCGCATCCGCAGGGGCAAGCCTTGCACCCAGCTATGTTGGCCGGGCCGCCTTGCGCGGAGGGGTTGGCCACGTCGCCGTGCCATAATAGCATGCAGGCTTTCGCGCAACATCAACGCGCCAATAATGCTCAAAAATAGCACATAGCTGGCCGATACAAGCAAATCAACTTGGCCACGTTCGCGCAAAAGTTTGAATAATTGCACACCAGCATAAGAGCCCACCAAGCCGCCCGCCATCAAAACCAGCCCCATGCGAATATCAATAGCGCGCCTTTGCCAATGCGCTAACCCACCAGAAATTGACGAAGCGACAATTTGGTTGGCTTCGGTGGCCACTGCCACTGCTGGTGAGATACCGATGAAAATTAATAAAGGTGTCATTAAAAAGCCGCCGCCGACACCAAACATGCCCGACATAAAGCCAACAAGCCCCCCCATCCCTATCAGCGTAAGGATATTGGCACTAATCTCGGCAATGGGCAGGTAAATCTGCATTGATGGCGCAACTTTCACGGGGTTAAAACCCCGCCAGAGCTAGCACATTTTGACGGCTTTTAGCAAATGGGCGTTTATTTTTTAATTCGCCTCTGGGTTAATTTGCGGGTAGCGATTGATTTTTTATCCAAGCATGGCATGATGTAAGAAATGAGCAGGGCAGGTTTATGTCGCGTTTTGACTTTCCAACAGATGATGGCACAATTTCGGTGATGCGCTGGGCACCCGCGCAATCCGCCATGCCTGACGGCCAAAAACCCATATTGCATTGGGCACATGCCAATGGTTTTAATGCGCAGACTTATGACAAATTGCTTGCGCCACTGGCCGCCCATATTGATATTTTTGCCGCTGATGCGCGTGGGCATGGCTTGACTAATTTGCCGTGCGACCCGCACCGCATGACGGGTTGGCATATTTATTGCGATGATATGGTGCCGCTGGTTGAAAAGCTGGCCGCCCAAGCGGGGGCTAAAATCTGGCTGGGCGGTCATTCAATGGGCGGCTGTGTGAGTGTGTTATTGGCGGCCAAGCGTCCCGATTTAGTGGCCGGGCTGGTGCTGGCCGACCCTGTGATTGTGCCATATATTCCGCGCTGGCTGATGCGCCTCTATGGTTTTCTCAAACCCACAAGTCACATTGCCGCATTAACGCAAATGTCGGCCAAACGCCGCCGCGATTGGCCAGATGCCGCCACCATAGAGGCCGCCTATGCTGGGCGTGGTGCGTTCGCCACTTGGCAAGCTGGCTTTTTGCCCGATTATCTGGCGGGCGGGCTACACCCCATAACCCAAGATGACGCAGGCAATAAGGTGCGGTTGGCCTGTGCGCCGCAATGGGAAGCGGCTAATTTTTTGGGGCCGCAAATCAACGCCGCCAAAGCGGTTAAAAAATTGCAAACCCCTTTTACTTTGCTGATGGCGCAAACC
>JBPCVS010000017.1:0-2583 GCA_051010295.1 Parvibaculales bacterium
GGGCATCAGCGAGCGATAACAAGGCAAAAACCCGCCATCGGCATCTTTCAACCATGCTTTGAATGTGGCTAATTGGCCATCAAATTGGCCAACCGCGCCCGACACCAAAATTTTGCGCTGGCGAAAACACGCATCATTAACCAATAAGCGCGTGGCAAAATTATCGCATCCATCAGCCACCAAATCATAATCGCGCACCAAGCCATCAATCGTATCAGCAGTGGCGCGTAGTGGGTGCGGGGTGATTGTGATATGCGGGTTAAGCTGGCGCAAATAAGCCGCCGCCACCGCCACTTTGGGCTGGCTAATATCTTGCTCCCGATAAATCAGTTGGCGGTGCAAATTGGATAGCGCGACTACATCATCATCAACCAGCCCCAAACAGCCAATGCCTGCGCCCGCCAGATATTGCGCCAGCACCGTGCCAAGCCCGCCCATGCCAATAATCAGCACCCGCGCTTTGGCCAGCTTTTGTTGCCCTGCACCGCCAATCTCTTTCAGCAAAATCTGGCACTGATAGCGGTCAATCTCGTTTTCATTCAAAGACATTGCCACTCAAAAACATTGGCTTTTTCATAAATTACAGCCCTTCAAACAGCGCGGTGGATAAATAACGTTCGGCAAAGCTGGGCATAATAATCACAATATTTTTGCCTGCCATCGCATCGCGCCCCGCCACTTCTAGGGCTGCCGCCAGTGCCGCACCAGAGCTAATGCCGCCCGGTATCGCCTCCAACCGCGCCAGCATCCGCGCATTTTCAAAAGCGGTTTCATTGCCAATGGTGATAATCTCATCAATCAAATCAGTATCCATATTGTCAGGCACAAAACCCGCCCCAATGCCCTGAATTTTATGTGCGCCGCCGCCACCGCCAGACAAAACCGGGCTATCTTCTGGCTCAACCGCAATCATTTTAACCTCAGGCTTGCGCGCTTTCAGCACCGAGCCGACACCCGTGAAAGTGCCGCCCGTGCCAACCCCAGAAATCACCACATCCACCGCGCCATCTGTGTCGTTCCAGATTTCTTCAGCCGTGGTGCGGCGGTGAATTTCAGGATTGGCTGGATTGCTAAATTGTTGCGGCATCACCCAATTTGGGTTGGCAACCAGCAATTCATCGGCGCGGGCAATCGCGCCTTTCATGCCTTTATCGGCTGGTGTGAGTTCTAACTCTGCGCCCAGCAATAGCAACATTTTGCGCCGCTCTACAGACATGCTCTCAGGCATACACAAAATCAACCGATAGCCTTTGGCCGCACACACAAAGGCCAGCGCAATGCCTGTATTGCCAGAGGTTGGCTCAACAATCACACTATCGGCTTTAAGTTTGCCTTCGGCTTCTAGTGCCTCAATCATGGCAACCCCAATGCGGTCTTTCACGCTGGCGATGGGGTTAAAAAATTCCAATTTGGCCAATAGGGTGGCTTTGCAGGCTTGCTCTTGCATCAGCCGTTCCAGCCGCACAAGCGGTGTGTCGCCAATGGTTTGCGTAATGGACGTGTAAATATGCCCGCGTCCAGGTTTGTTTTTATTATCAGCTTGGGTTTTCATGGCTGTCTCCATTTTTAATGCGTTAAATAATAAAATCACTTTCGCTTTTATTTTTCATCTGTTGTAGCTGGTCGCACAAAGTTGCAATGGTTAACCCGTCTAGTTCTTGTTCCAGCCTTGCATTTAATTGTTGGCACAAAGGCGCGACCACTTGCTGGCTTAAAGGCGAGTTGGATTGCGGCACAATCATATCATTTTCAGATTCAGCAATCACGGAAAAAATTTCACGCACCAAAATACGGCGGCGTTCACGCGCCAGCCTATAGCCACCGCGTGGTCCGCGCACACCGCGCAAAATATCAGCCCGCACTAAGGCTTGCATAATTTGTTCCAAATAACGTTGTGGCACATTTTGGCGGCGGGTAATGTCACGCGCCTGCACGGGGTTGGGGCGCGCATGAATGGCCACATCCAACACCGCTTCCAATGCAAGCAAAGATTTACGCGATAGGCCAATCATGGTTTTTTGCCCCCTGCCCCGCCTGTATTGCCACCCCCTGTATTTCCTGTGCCAGTTGAGCCAAAGCCGCCTGCGCCGCGTGCGGTTTCATCCAAAGTTTCAACCTGTTGTAATTGCGCTTGCACAATCGGCGCGATAATCATTTGCGCAATTCGGTCGCCACGTTTAATGGTGAAATCCTGCGCCCCGAAATTGATTAACATCACTTGCACCTCACCGCGATAATCGCTGTCTATGGTGCCGGGCGTGTTCAACACACTCACGCCAAATTTGTTGGCCAATCCAGAGCGCGGGCGTATTTGTGCTTCATAGCCAGAGGGTATGGCCATAATCAAGCCAGTTGGCACAAGCGTATGGGTGTTGGGCGCAAGCGTTAAAGTCTCGCCTTCGGCTATCGCGGCCGATAAATCCATACCCGCCGCGCCTGCTGTTTCATAGCGCGGCAAGTCCAGCTCTTTACCATGTGGCAAAATTTTAATTTTGATAGATGGCGCGCTCATGCTGTCACCTTATTGTTTTGGGTGTTGTTTTGGTTCAAAGTTTCGGCAATGGCACTGGCCAATTTATTGGC
>JBPCVS010000018.1:0-9711 GCA_051010295.1 Parvibaculales bacterium
GGTTTTTCATCTGCGTGAATGTGTTATATCAGGCCAAGCCTTTATCGTGCAAAAGCGGCCGATGCAAGGCACTTATTTACGCGGGGTGGAGCAGCCCGGTAGCTCGTCAGGCTCATAACCTGAAGGTCGTAGGTTCAAATCCTACCCCCGCAACCAATTTTTTCTGATGCGCACATGCTTTGCTAGTCAGATAAACATGTTAAATCTGATATAAATTATTAAAAATGAACTTAGGAGCTTAGACATGGCACGAATTACAGAGCATAAATATACGATTGTTGATGCATTTAAGGAGTGCTTTTATATCGTGCCAGATTACCAGCGTGAATATGTTTGGGGTGAAAAGCAGGTCAGTCAGCTTCTTGACGATATTAATGAGCAGTTAGATTCAAATGAATCAGATTATTTTATTGGCACGGTGCTTGTGTCTCCTAGAAATGATGAAAAAGAACATTTTGATGTTATTGATGGCCAACAGAGATTAACGACAGCTTTTCTAATTTTATGTGCATTGCGCGTTCTGTTTGCAGGGTACTCGCAAGAAGGGACGATTAAAAATATTCTAATATCGACTTATACCGACAAACAAGGTGATGATGTAATCCAGTTAAAACTGGAACCAAGATATGAAAATGCCAATGAAGTAATTGAAAAAATTGTTGAAATGAATGATACACCGCAAAATGTTAAATCTCGCATTATAAAGTCAGGTGTAAAAATTTATGGTTCCGTAGAAAATATTTTAAACGCATATGAGTTGATTTATCATTTTTTGTCAGAAAATTATGATGATGAGGCAAAGCTTAAAAAATTCTGGGCACGCTTAGCTCGCGACATTGTATTTATTCAAATTTCAACTCAAATAAGTAATGCTCTTAAGATATTTGAAACAATCAATGAGCGCGGTGTCGGCCTCAATCCTATGGATTTGCTTAAGAACCTGCTATTTACGCAAGTTTCGCCAGATCGTTTTTCACGACTCAAGGATGAATGGAAAAACATCACTAACTCGCTTGAAAAGAATAAAGAGAAGCCGTTGCGTTTCTTGAGATATTTTCTCATGGCGAATTACAAAATCAAAAGTGTTCGCAGGGATTCGATTGTTTGGGAAGATGAGATTTATGACTGGTTTACTAAAAAAGAGAACGCCGCGCTTACAGACTACAAAGAAAATCCATTCGAATTTGTCCGACAAATCACGCGAAATGTAGAGAGATTTATTGATTTCAGCAAAGGTCTTGACAATGCTGGCCAGCACAGCTTAGGCATGGACTCGCTCAAAAAGCTTACAGGTAATGGGTTCAGTTTGCATTATGTGTTGTTGCTAGCTGCTGCTAATCTGCCAAACTCACTATTTAATCAGTTTGTAGCTCAGCTTGAAAATTTCTTGTTCTTTTACATCTTTACCAAGACACCGACTAAAGAGCTTGAGCGCAATTTCTCTATCTGGGCGGATGATATCAGGGTTATTGTCGCCATTGAAAATCCAGAAGAACAGCGAAAAAAACTCAATGAATTTATAAATGAGAACTTTGCCAAGAACATGGCTAAAAAAGCTCCAGAATTGGAAGATGCACTAAAACGTTTAACGCTTCATTCAATGCAACAATATCGAATCCGTTATTTGCTAGCGCGCTTGACGCAACATGTGGATATGGCGTTTTTGGGCCAAAATGGCCGTGCCAGCCTTGACCCTTATTTTCAATTAGAAATTGAACACATCTTACCAAAAACACCAGGGAACGATTTGTTAAGCACGTGGCAGGCGGAACATCTTGAACTGCCTTACGACGAAATTAAAAACGTTCTTGGGAATTTGACTTTATTAGAAAAGCCCATCAATATCGTTGCCAGTAATGATTTTTATTCAAGCAAAGTTGCGGAATATGCCAAGAGCAACAACTATCTGACTAGAAGTCTACACAGCCTTGCTGATGTTGGCCAGAATACCTCTATTTCTCGTATCAATGAGAAGCTATCTTCCTTTGATAAATGGGATGGAGAAGATATTGAGAAGCGTCAGTTGCAACTAATCACATTGGCGCAAGAAATTTGGAAAGTTACAGAAATTATTGCCTAGACCAAAAATCACGATTGTTTCACTATTTCTAATAGTGAATAAGCCAATATAAATGTAAAGCGAATCGGGATATTTTAAGTTTTTGTGGGGGCAGGTCATGTCAATAGACATCATCATGATTGTGGTTTTTGTTGGGGTTTTTGTGGTGCTGGCCAGTGGGCGGGTTCGCAATAATCAGGGCTGGTCGGCGATGGTAACGCCGCTGGCTTCTATCATTGGCAGTGGGTTTTTGATTTCCGTGCCATTGCTGGCCAGTTCCATTGGCATTTGGGCGATTCCTGCCGTGATAGGGTTAACCGGCGTGGCCTATTTGTTGGGCGGGGCCATCCGCTATAATATCCGCTATGGTGAGGAAAGATTTGCCCATCACACAGCTGGTGAAACCACCCTTTCTTTGGAAACTTTGTCTCATCTGGCACTCACCGCCGCGTATTTTATTTCAGTCGCCTATTATTTGGTTTTGCTGGCGGCTTTCGCGCTCAAATTGGGGCAGATTGAAAATGTCATTTTGGGCAAATCCATCGCCACCTTGTTGCTTCTCGCCATTGCCGCCATTGGCGTAACCAAAGGGCTGGGCGGCATTGAGCGCGCCGAAAAATTTACCGTCAGTGCTAATCTTGCGGCGATTGCCGCATTGCTGGCTTCGCTGGGGTTGTTTGCACTGGCCTTGCCAGAGGGCTATAGCTGGAGCGCGGTAACAACGCAAACACACAGCTATGATTGGGAGACAATCCGTTTTCTGCTTGGCTTGCTGATTATTGTGCAAGGCTTTGAAACAACCCGCTTTATGGGCGGGCTTTACGCGCCTGAAATGCGCATTGCCGCCATGAAACGCGCTCAGATTTTATCGGCTGGCATCTATATTGCGTTTTTTATTCTGATGTTGCCGCTTTTTCCGTTTTTCACCTCATCGGCAGATGTGGCGGGCTTTATTGGTGAGATTGGCCGCGTGAGCCCATGGCTGCCCTTTGTGGTGGCAGCAGGCGCAATTGCCAGCCAGTTTAGCGCGGCAGTGGCCGACTCAATCGGCGCAAGCGGATTGGTCAATGATACCAGCAAAAAACATATCACCATCAAACATGCCTATATTGTTATCGGCTTGGTGGGGGTGCTGGTGATTTGGGCAACCGATGTGGTGAGCATTGTGGCTTTGGCCTCACGCGCTTTTGCTTGTTTTTATTTTCTGCAATCGCTGGTGGCGATGTTGGTGGCGCGGGCGCGGGGCGATATGCGCCATCAATTATGGTTTGGTGGGTTGGCGGTTGTTTGCCTGCTGGTCGCCCTATTTGGTATTCCTGCTGGTTAAGCTATAGACATTGACGCGCTGGCTGGTCTAAGCTTTTGGGCGCACTAAAGGGAGTAGATTATGACTGAATTAAAACATTTTGCTGTTAATACGGATGAGGCAATTTTATTGGAGACTTTGTCCGAAGATGGGGCGTTGGTGCTTGATGATGTGCTTGAGGCCGATTTTCTGGCGCAACTACGCACCGAGACCGACCCTTATGTTGAGGCTACGGGCAATGGCGAAGATGATTTTGGTGGCCGCTTAACCACCCGCACGGGCGGGCTGGTGTCGCGCTCGGCACAATGCCGCAGCCTGATTGCCTATCCAAAAATTGTGGCACTGGCCAATCAATTTCTGGCACCTTATTGCGAACGTATCCAGCTACATTTGACGCAGGTTATTCGTTTGCGCCCAGGCCAAGGCAAGCAACCCATTCACCGCGACCGCTGGGCATGGGGCAAACATTTGGCGCATATTGAGCCGCAATTTAACACCATTTGGGCTGTAACCGATTTTACGGCAGAAAATGGCGCAACCAATGTTGTGCCGCGCAGTGTGGATTTGCCCGATGATGCAAAAATTCAGCCCGAACAAATTCGGCAAGCGGAAATGCGCGCAGGCTCGGTATTTATCTATAGCGGCGGGGTGTTTCATGGCGGCGGCGAAAATCGCTCAAATGCCGACCGTATCGGTATCAACCTAACCTATACTTTGGGCTGGCTGCGGCAGGAGGAAAATCAATATCTGTCAACGCCACCCGAATTGGCGAAACAATATGCGCCAGAATTGCAAGAGCTATTGGGCTATGCGATGGGGCAATATGCGCTGGGCTATTTTACGCCGCCGGGGGCGGCGGGTGAAGCCCCCGAACTGGTGCCGCCGCAATATGCGCTAGGGCATAAAACCCAAACCAATAGTTTGGGCGATGTGGTAGATTACAAAAAAACAACCGAGTCGGTCGGGCGCACCAGAGATTAAATTGGGGCTAAATTATGTATGAAGTTGAACATTTTATTGCGGGGCAAGCCAGCAAGGGCGCGTCTCGTCAGCAGGGCGATATTTTTGACCCCAATTCGGGCGCGGTGCAAGGCAAAGTTTGGCTGGGTGCGGCGGCGGATGTTGATGCGGCAGTGGCGGCGGCGCAAAAAGTGCAACCCGCTTGGGCGGCCACCAATCCGCAACGCCGCGCACGGGTGATGTTCAAATTCAAAACCTTGCTTGAAGAAAATATGGATGAGCTGGCCGCGCTATTATCGGCAGAACATGGCAAAGTATTGGCCGATGCGCGGGGCGATGTTCAGCGCGGACTGGAGGTGATTGAATTTGCCTGCGGCATACCGCATTTATTGAAAGGCGATTATACACAAGGGGCCGGGCCGAACATTGATATTTATGCCATGCGCCAGCCTTTGGGTGTGGTGGCCGGCATTACGCCATTCAATTTTCCAGCGATGATTCCGATGTGGATGTTTGGCGTGGCCATTGCGTGTGGCAATGCTTTTGTGTTGAAGCCATCGGAGCGCGACCCTTCGTTGCCCGTGCGGTTGGCTGAGTTGATGTTGGCTGCGGGCGCACCAGAAGGCTTGTTGAATGTGGTGCATGGCGACAAACAGGCGGTGGATGCCATTCTTGACCATAAAGATATTAAAGCCATTAGCTTTGTTGGCTCGTCCGATATTGCCCAATATGTATATGCGCGTGGCACTGCCAATGCCAAACGTGTGCAGGCGATGGGCGGGGCAAAAAATCATGGCATTATTATGCCTGACGCTGATATGGCGCAGGTGGTGGCTGATTTTGCGGGCGCGGCTTTTGGCTCGGCGGGCGAGCGTTGTATGGCTTTGCCAGTGGCGGTGCCAGTTGGCAAAGATACGGCTGACCAATTTGTTGAACGTATGGTGCAAGAAATTGACACATTAAAAGTGGGTGTATCCAGTGATAATGATGCCCATTTTGGGCCAGTGGTGAGCGCGGCACATCGCACCCGCATAGAAAATTATATTGCGATGGGTGTGGATGAAGGTGCGAAATTGCTGGTTGATGGGCGCGGCCTCACTTTGCAAGGCCATGAGCAAGGGTTTTTTATCGGGCCATCGCTGTTTGACCATGTAAAGCCCGATATGCAAAGCTATCAAGAAGAGATTTTTGGCCCTGTGTTGCAGGTGGTGCGCGCTGATAATCTGGAAGAGGCTACCCGCCTGCCAAGCCAGCATCAATATGGCAATGGCGTGGCTATTTTTACGCGCAATGGGCTGGCGGCGCGGGAATTTGCCGAAAAAGTCAATGTCGGCATGGTGGGAATAAATGTTCCAATTCCTGTGCCAGTGGCGTATCATAGTTTTGGTGGATGGAAACGTTCGGCTTTTGGTGATATAAACCAGCATGGAACTGAAGGGGTGCGTTTTTATACCAAAACAAAAACAGTGACCCAACGTTGGCCATCGGGCGATGTGAGCGACCAATCATTCATCATCCCTACAATGCAATAAAATGCAATGGGGCGGCGGAATAGAGCAAGGCAATATAAGACGAAAATAGAAAATAGGAGGTTTCTATGGCGAATAATCAGATGACAAAACATTGTGATGTTCTCATTATAGGGGCGGGCATTTCTGGCATATCTGCCGCGCATCATTTGCGCGAGCGATGCCCCGATAAAAGTTTTGAGATATTGGAACGCCGCGATGATATTGGCGGCACTTGGGATTTATTTCGCTATCCGGGCATTCGCTCTGACAGCGATATGTACACGTTAGGCTTTGCTTTTCGCCCATGGCGCGACCGCCAAGCCATTGCCGATGCACCTTCCATTATGAAATATCTACGCGCTGCTGTGGCAGATGAAAAACTGGAAGAAAAAATCCATTTTGGCAAAAAAGCAGTGGCCGCCAGCTGGTCATCAGGCGACAATAAATGGACGTTAACAGTGGAAGATAAAGCCACTGGCGAAACCGAGCAACGCAGTTGCAATTTTTTGCATTTGTGTAGCGGCTATTATAATTATGATAAGGGCTATCGGCCAGATTTTGCTGGCGAAGAAAATTTTAACGGACCGATTATTCACCCGCAATTCTGGCCAGAAGATTTGGATTATACAGGCAAAAAAGTGGTGGTGATTGGCTCTGGCGCAACCGCCATTACATTGGTGCCAGCAATGGCGCAAAAAGCCGCCCATGTAACCATGTTGCAACGTTCGCCAAGCTATATTGTGGCGCGCCCCGCCCAAGATGTGGTGGCCAATTTTCTCAACAAATATCTGCCGTCCAAATTGGCTTATGGCATAGTGCGTTGGCGCAATGTGCTGTTGGGCAAATGGTTTTTTGCCTATTGTCGGCATTTTCCCGACCGCGCCAAAAATGCTATTTTGAAACTGGCGCGTGAAGAAGTGCCAGAAAATTTTGATGTTGATAAGCATTTAGTGCCGAATTACAACCCATGGGATCAAAGGCTGTGCCTTGCGCCCAATGGTGATTTTTTTGAAAGCCTGCGGGCTGGCACATCCAGCATTACCACCGACCATATTGAAAATTTTACACAAAACGGCATTAAGCTGAAATCAGGCGAAACACTGGATGCCGATATTGTGGTGTCGGCCACTGGCCTTGACCTCAGCTTTTTTGGCAATATGCAAATCACGGTGGATAATAAACCCATCCGTGCTGGCGATACGGTCAATTATAAAGGCATGATGTTTTCGGGTGTGCCGAATCTGGCTTCGTCTTTTGGCTATACCAATGCCTCATGGACGTTGCGTTGCGATTTAACCTCAAAATATGTGTGCCGTATGCTCAACTATATGACGCGCAAAAATTATCAACGCGCTATGCCAACCATTGAGGCCAGCGATATTGATGAAACACCATTGCTTGATTTTTCGTCAGGCTATATCACCCGCAAATATGAAGAGCTGCCCAAGCAAGGCAAACGTGCGCCATGGCAAATGTATCAAAATTATGTGCGCGATATTTTTGCCACCCGCTTTTCTAAATTAAATGATGGCTCAATGATATTTAAGAAGTGATATTCACGAAGTGATTTTGCACAGAGTTTAAGGCACATTAAATCCAAAGAATAATAAAGGGGATAATAATGAGAAAAATACGGTTTTGGGCGGCACATATCGCTGTTTCATTTTTTGCACTGGTAGCACTAACAACATTGATACCATCGCCAACATCAGCACTCACTGTCGCACAGGGTGAACCCCATAAGCGGCAAGCCTTGTTTGGCGAAACCCATGTGCATACCAAGCTTTCTTTTGATGCGTTTATTTTTGGCAATCGCAATGGGCCAGATGAGGCCTATCGCTATGCCAAAGGGGCGGCGATAAACCACCCGCTTGGCTTTAAGATGCAGCTAAAAGCACCGCTTGATTTTCAGGCCGTGACAGACCATGCGGTATATTTGGGCATGGTGCCAGCCATGTTTGACGAAAATTCGTCCGTTGCGGCGCACCGCGTATCGCGTGGCTTGCGCGGGGCCAAAACTGCGGGCGAACGCCGCTCGGCTTTTGGCACAATGTTGCCTTATATCGGCCAGCTTATTGAAGATGATTTGCTGGATATGGATATTGTGCGCTCGGCTTGGGCGGAGATTATTGCCTCTGCTGAGCGGCATAATGAGCCGAATAAATTCACCACTTTTGTTGCTTATGAATATACCTCATCGCAAGACAGGTTTGAAAATCTGCACCGCAATGTGATTTTTGCCGACCGCGCCCCTGATGAACCCTATTCTCGTTTGCTATCAAAAAACCCCGAAAACCTTTGGCGTTGGATGGATAGTCTGCGTTCTAGAGGCATGGATAGTCTTGCTATTCCGCATAATTCTAATGGCTCTGATGGTTTTATGTTTGCCGACACCACCTATAATGGCAACCCGATTGACCGCGCCTATTCAACGATGCGGATGCGCAATGAGCCGATTGTTGAGATGACGCAGGTGAAAGGCACATCGGAAACCCACCCGCTTTTGTCGCCCAATGATGAATGGGCGGGGTTTGAAATTATGCCTTACCAAATTGCCACTTGGTTTGCCAGCCGTCCCAAAGGGTCTTATGTGCGCGATGCTTATTTGCGTGGGCTTAAAATGCAAGCTGAAGGCAAGGGAAACCCCTATAAATTGGGTATGATTGGCGCGACCGACAGCCATGTTGGGGCGGGGGCTTTTGATGAAAATAATTATTGGTCAAAAATTGGCGAGGTTGATGGCAGGGGTGTGTTGCGTGGTTCGGTGCGCTTAACATGGCTACAAAAACTGGGCGCGCAATGGCTTTATATCAAAAATGCAATGACCCAATATCGCGCACCTGTTAATAATCGCACGGGTTTTGCGCCTGATAATCCTGCGCCGAATTATTTGCACATGCAATGGTCAAGCTGGGGGGCTTCTGGTTTGGCTGGCGTTTGGGCCGAGCAAAATACCCGCCAATCTATTTTTGCCGCGATGCGCCGCAAGGAGGTTTTTGCCACCAGTGGGCCGCGCCTGAAAGTGCGGTTTTTTGGCGGCTATGGCTTTAGCCCCGCCATGTTGGATAATCCGCAAATGGTGCAACAAGCCTATGCGCGTGGTGTTTCTATGGGTGGCGATTTGCCAATGCGAACCAATAATGGTGCAAGCACTGCGCCAGAATTTTTGCTGTGGGTGATGCGCGATGCCACTGCCGCGCCGTTGCAAAGATTGCAAATTGTGAAAGGCTGGCTGGACAAAAATGGCGCGATGCATGAGGCGGTGTATGATGTGGCCTGTGCTGGCGGGGTGGCGGTGGATGCGGCCACGCAAAGATGCCCTGATAATAATGCCAAAGTGGATATAAGCGATTGTAGCTATCAGGCCGACACCGCCGCAGATGAGTTGAAAGCCTATTGGCGCGACCCTGATGTGGGCAATGTTAAAGCTGCTTTTTATTATGTGCGCGCTTTGCAAAACCCGACTTGTCGTTGGTCAACATGGGATGCGGTGCGCGCTGGCACGCCGCCTAATCCAGCTTTGGCCGCCACCATTCAAGAGCGTGTTTGGTCATCGCCAATCTGGTTGTCGCATTAGGCAAGATGAATTTTTTGAAATCCTTATTGCGCGATCGGTTGGTTTGGTTTGCGCTGGCTGGCGCGGCTTTATTTGCGGGTGATGCGATTCGCAATGCCGCCAATAACCGCCTTATCGTGATTGATTTGCCATTGGTGGAAAAATTGGCGGTGCAATGGCAGGCGCAAACAAAAACCCCAATATCGGTAGATAATTTGGATAGGCTGATTGAAGGCTATATTCGTGAGGAAATTTTGGTGCGTGAGGCGCGGCGGCTTGGGCTGGCTGATGATGATGTGATTATCCGCCGCCGATTGGC